>NZ_JOGH01000012.1:0-105583 GCF_000721345.1 Kitasatospora sp. NRRL B-11411
GACTCGCTTTCGTCTTCTGCGGCTTGACGCCCCGTCCGACGTTTCAAACTCTAGCCGATCCCCGCTCCTGAAAGCGAATCGGCCGCAATCTCCGAAAAAGCGCACGCCGAAAATGCGAACGGGGACGCGAAAGACACGCGACCCGTCACGGATCATCGACCTGGTTTCTCAAGGGATTGGCCGCCCCGGGACCGTCCACACAGATGCGTGTCCGGTGCTCCCTGCCGAGCGACCCCCGAACGGCCGGAAGGCCGGCCCCTGGTGGGGGCCGGCCTTCCGTCGCGCTGGGATGCGCCGGGACACGGTGGTGCGCGGTGGGCTGCTGCTCAGCTGTTGGTGGGGAAGCCCAGGTTGATGCCGCCGTGCGAGGGGTCGAGCCAGCGCTGGGTGACGGCCTTGCCGCGGGTGAAGAACTGGACGCCGTCGGCACCGTAGGCGTGGGAGTCGCCGAACAGCGAGGCCTTCCAGCCGCCGAAGGAGTAGTAGGCGACGGGGACGGGGATCGGCACGTTGATGCCGACCATGCCGACCTCGACCTCGTTCTGGAAGCGCCGGGCCGCGCCGCCGTCGTTGGTGAAGATGGCGGTGCCGTTGCCGTAGGGGTTGGCGTTGATGAGTTCCAGGCCCTCGTCGTAGGAGGGGACCCGGACGACCGACAGGATCGGGCCGAAGATCTCGTCGTTGTAGACGGACATGCCCGGCTTGACGTGGTCGAACAGGGTGGGACCGAGCCAGAAGCCGTCGGCGGTGGGGGCGCCGTTAACGTCCTCGGCGATGATGGCGTGCTTGCGGCCGTCGACGGCCAGCTCGGCGCCGTCGGCGACGCCGGACTCGACGTAGGAGGTGACCTTGTCGCGGTGCGCGCCGGTGACCAGCGGGCCCATCTCGGAGTCGCCGTTGCAGCCGGGGCCGACCTTGAGGGTGGCCATCCGCTCCTTGATCTTGGCGACCAGCTCGTCGCCGATCGGGTCGACGGCGACCAGGACGGAGACGGCCATGCAGCGCTCACCGGCCGCACCGAAGCCGGCGTTGATGGCGGCGTCGGCGGCCAGGTCGAGGTCGGCGTCGGGGAGCACCAGCATGTGGTTCTTGGCGCCGCCGAGGGCCTGCACGCGCTTGCCGTAGCGGGTGCCGGTCTCGTACACGTAGCGGGCGATGGGGGTGGAGCCGACGAAGGAGACCGACTTGACGTCGGGGTGCTCCAGCAGGCGGTCGACGGAGACCTTGTCGCCGTGGACGACGTTGAAGACGCCGTCGGGGAGGCCGGCCTCCTTCCACAGCTCGGCGATGAAGTTGGCGGCGGACGGGTCCTTCTCGGACGGCTTGAGGATGACCGTGTTGCCGGCCGCGATGGCGATCGGGAAGAACCACATCGGCACCATGGCCGGGAAGTTGAACGGAGAGATGATGGCGACCGGGCCGAGCGGCTGGCGGATCGAGTAGACGTCGACGCCGGTGGAGGCCTGCTCGGTGAAGCCGCCCTTGATCAGCTGCGGGATGCCGCAGGCGTACTCGACGACCTCCTGGCCGCGGGCCAGCTCGCCGAGGGCGTCGGAGTGCACCTTGCCGTGCTCGGAGACGATGATCGCAGCGAGTTCGTCCTTGCGGGCGTTGAACAGCTCGCGGAAGTTGAACAGCACCTGGGTGCGCTTGGCGATCGAGGTGTGGCGCCAGGAGGCGAACGCCTGGGCGGCGGCGGCGACCGCCTGGTCGACCTCCGCGATCTCGGCGAAGTCGACCTGGCCGGTCACCTGGCCGGTGGCCGGGTCGTGGAGGTCGCCGCGGCGGGGCGCGGTTCCGGCGGTGGCGACGTTCTGGCCGCCGATCCAGTGGGTGATGTGCTTGCTGCTCAAGGGTCTCTGCCTCCGATGTCCACGGATGTCCCGCGCTCGTTCTCCAGTCTGCGCGGGACGGCGGGCCCGCTCAACGAGCACCCTGACGGGGAAGCGCGATTCACCCTTACAGGTCGTCGGGAGGGCTGTCGGGAGAGCAGGCCGGACCGGTGGCCGGATCGGATTCGGCAGGTTCCAGCTGTTCCAGGTAGGGGTCGTGCAGGCCGTCGGCGAGCGCAGTGGTCTCCAGCAGGTCGAGGCGCAGGTCCTGGGCCCAGGCTTCGGCCCACCGCCGGGTGCCGGGGTCCTCGGGCGGCAGCAGCGCGGCGGCGGTCTCGAGCCGGTCGGCGAGCGTGCGGGCGGTGGTGTCCTCGTCGGGGCCGGAGTCGAACGCGTCGGCCAGCGCCAGGAGTTCGCCCTCCCGTCGGCGGGCGGTGAGGGCGTGCAGGACGTACAGGTCGGCGGGCAGGGCGCGTTCGCAGAGGGTGCGGACGGCGAGCGCGGCGGCGTCGTCCAGTGCGGCGACGGGGACGGTGGCGCCGGCGGGGAGGACGGGCGGGTGGCGCAGCGGTTCCCGGCGCAGTTCGACGGCGAGCGTCAACTTCCGGATGGTGACGGCGAGTTGGCAGCGGCGTGCGGTGCCGGGCGGCTCCTGGGCGCGGTGGCCGGCCGCCCGCAGGGTCTCGGCGAGTCCGGTGGCGAGGTCGGCGAGCGGCGGGCCCTCGCCGGTAACCAGCAGCAGGTCGGTGCCGTGGACGGGGGCGGCCAGGCCGTGCAGGCGCAGCGCGTCGGCTCCGGCCAGTACGAGGTCGTGCCGCAGGCAGTACGGCTGGGCGTCGGCGAGCAGCACGGCCCGCTCCTCGGCGCCCGGGCCCACCTCACCGGCCGATCCCGCACCCGCGCCCACCGCACCCGAGCCCGAGCCCACCGCCTCCACACTCACACCCGCACCCGCCGCTCCCACGCCGCCCGCGCCGCCCGCGCCACCCGTGTCGTCCATGGGAACAGTCTGGTCCGCCTAGCCCAGCCCGCGCAGGTGTGCGGCGGCGTCGTGCAGGGCGAGTTCGAGGGCGCGGGGGTCGACGAGCCGTCCGTCGGGGTGCGGGGGGATCAGCCAGTGCGGGCCGCGGGTGGGGCGGGTGGGGTGCGGGAGGACGATCCAGGTGCCGTCGCCGGAGGCGCGGATGCCGGTGCCGGTCCAGCGTTCGGCGGTGCCGACGGGGACCAGGAAGCCGACGGTGTCGCCGTCGGGGTCCTCCAGGACGGGGCCGCCGCCGAGCCGGTCGAGCAGGGCGGCGGCGGGGCGGCCGAGCGGGCCGGGGGCGTGCAGGACGTCCCAGCGGCGGCCGGCGGGCAGCAGGGCGAGGCCGGAACGGGTGCGTTCCCAGGTGCGGCGGCAGTGGTCGGGGTCGGCGGCGGCCTCGGCCAGCCAGTGCAGGGCGCTGGGGCGGCGGGTGGTGCTCACGTGCGGTTCCTCGTCTCTCCGGGGTGACGCGCGGCGGGCGGGGTGCCTGCTGTCGTCATCCGGGAGAGCGGGGTACCGGGGATCTCTTACACGGATCCCCGGCGGGCGGACGGGTGGGGCGGGCGGGCGGGGCGGTCAGCGGTCGCCGAAGATCGTCCGGTGCCAGTCCTTGCGGGCGACCGCGGTGGTGTCGAACATGACGTGCTTGACCTGGGTGTACTCGTCGAGCGAGTACTGCGACATGTCCTTGCCGTAGCCGGAGGCCTTGTACCCGCCGTGCGGCATCTCGCTGATGATCGGGATGTGGTCGTTCACCCAGACGCAGCCGGCCGCGATCTCGCGGGTGGCGCGCAGCGAGCGGTGGACGTCGCGGGTCCAGGCGGAGGCGGCCAGGCCGTAGGGGGTGTCGTTGGCGAGGCGCAGGCCCTCCTCGTCGCTGTCGAAGGGCAGGACGACGAGCACCGGGCCGAAGATCTCGCCCTGGACGACCTCGCTGTCCTGGGCGGCGCCGGTGATCAGGGTGGGGCGGTGGTAGGCGCCGAGGGAGAGGTCGGTGCCGTCGTGGCCCTTGCCGGTGGCGGGGCCGCCGGTGACGACGGTGGCGTAGGCGCGGGCGCGCTCGACGAAGCCGGCGACGCGGTCGCGGTGGGCGAAGGAGACCAGCGGGCCCAGGTCGGTGTGCGGGTTCAGCGGGTCGCCGAGCCGGATGCCGTCGTAGAGGTCGGCGACGCCGGCCACGAAGGCGTCGTAGAGCGGGCGCTGGACGTAGGCGCGGGTGGCGGCGGTGCAGTCCTGGCCGCTGTTGATCAGGGAGGCGGCGACGGCGCCGTGCACGGCGGCGTCGAGGTCGGCGTCGTCGAAGACCACGAAGGGGGCCTTGCCGCCGAGTTCGAGGTGGGTGCGCTTGACGGTGGCGGTGGCGATCTCGGCGACCCGCTTGCCGACGGCGGTGGAGCCGGTGAAGGAGACCATGGCGACGTCGGGGTGGCCGATCAGGTGCTCGCCGGCGGTGCGTCCGGCGCCGGTGACGACGTTGACGACGCCGTCGGGGATGCCGGCGGCGGTGCAGGCGCGGGCGAACATCAGCGAGGTCAGCGGGGTGATCTCGGCGGGCTTGAGGACGATGGTGTTGCCCGCGGCGATCGCCGGGAGGATCTTCCAGGCGGCCATCTGCAGCGGGTAGTTCCAGGGCGCGATGCTGCCGACCACGCCGACGGCCTCGCGGCGCACGTACGAGGTGTGGTCGCCGCTGTACTCGCCGGCCGCCTTGCCCTCCAGGTTGCGGGCGGCGCCGGCGAAGAACGCGGTGTTGTCGACGGTGCCGGGGACGTCGAACTCGGTGGAGAGCTTGATCGGCTTGCCGGTCTGCGCGGTCTCGACCCGGGCGAAGTCGTCGGCGTGCTCGGCGAGGATCCCGGCCAGGCGGTTGAGCGCCTCGGAGCGGGCGCCGGGGGTGGCGCCGGACCACTCGGGGAGGGCGGCCCGGGCGGCGGCGACGGCGGTGTCGACGTCGGCGGGGGCGGCGAGCTCGACCTGCTGGACGGTGGCGCCGTTCGCGGGGTTGACCACGGCGAAGGGTTCGCCGCCGGAGCCCCGGGTCGGGCGGCCCGCGATGTGCTGCGCGCCGTCGTTGAAGCTGGTCAGGTCCATGAGTTGCCTCCATTGCCTACTCGACCAGGCCGACGATGCCTCGGTTCGGGTGCCCGGGGCAAGCGTCACTCAGCAACGGCCCGGCCGAAGGGCCTTACACGCTGCAAGGCCGCATCCGGGTGACAGGGCGTCGCCGTCGCGCATGATTGACCTGACACCCTGAGAACCCCCTGGAGGTATCCGCGATGCTCCCCACCGTCGCCCGCGTGCTCGACCTGGACGTGATGCGGCGCGGTCTGCCTCAGGTGGTGGCGGGTGCGGCCGCGCTGGAGCGCCCGGTGCGCTGGGTGCACGTGAGCGAGCTGCCGGACGTGGCGGGGGTGCTGCGCGGCGGCGAGCTGGTGCTGTCGACGGGCATCGCGCTGCCGGAGGACCGGGACGGGCTGGCCCGGTACGTGCGGGAGCTGGCCGAGGTCGGGGTGGCGGGGCTGGTGATCGAGTTCGGCCGCCGGTACTTCGACTCGCTGCCGCGGGCGCTGGTGGCGGCGGCGGAGCGGCACGGCCTGCCGCTGGTGGCGCTGCGCCGGGAGCTGAAGTTCGTCGCGGTGACCGAGGCGGTGCACGCGCTGGTGGTGAACGCGCAGCTGGAGCAGTTGCGGGTGTCGGAGGCGGTGCACCAGGTGTTCAACGAGCTGGCGACGGAGGGCGCGGAGCCGGCCGAGGTGGTGCGGCAGGTGGCCCGGATGGCGGGGGCGCCGGTGGTGCTGGAGAACCTGGCGCACCAGGTGCTGGCGCACGATCCGGCGGGGCGCGGCGAGCAGGAGCTGCTGGAGAACTGGGAGCACCGTTCGCGCGGCGTGCACCCGGCGGGCCGCACCGGGTACGACCCGCGGTCGGGCTGGCTGGTGACCACGGTGGGCGCGCGCGGCCAGGACTGGGGGCGGCTGGTGCTGGTGGACGAGCCGGTGCCGCTCCCCCAGGACGTGCCGCACCCGCACGCGATGCTGCTGGAGCGCGGCGCGGCGACGCTGGCGCTGAACCGGCTGGTGGTGCGCGACCGGGAGTCGCTGGAGCGGCAGACCCACCGCACCCTGCTGTCGGGCATCCTGACGCACGCGCTGACGGTCTCCGAAGTGGCGCTGCGGGCGCAGGCGCTGGGCGTGCCGCTGGAGGGCCGCCGGCTGGTGGGCGTGGTGCTGCGGCAGCGGCAGGGCCCGCTGCCGGCGGCGCTGGAGGCGCAGGCCCGGCTGCGGGACTTCACCGAGCTGGCGGCGACCGCGATCCGCACCTCACGGCTGTCGGCGCTGGTCGGCGCGCTGGACGACGAGGGGGTGGGCCTGCTGGTGGCGCTGGGTTCGCAGCAGGACGAGCACGCCGCGCTGGAGTCGTTCGCGGCGGCGCTGCGCCGGCTGTCCGCGGAGGCGGGCCGGGACGGGGCCGAGCCGGTGATAGCGGTGGGTTCCTCGGTGGGCTCGGTCCGGGACGCCCGGCGCACCCTGCTGGAGGCGACCCAGGTCGCGGACGCGGCGCTGCACGACGCGCCGGGCGGCCGGGCGGCGTACTACCGGCTGCCGGACGTCCGGCTGCGCGGCCTGCTGCACCTGCTGCGCGACGACGAGCGCCTGCAGACGTACGTGGAGCGGGAGTTGGGCCCGCTGCTGGCGTACGACGCGGAGCACGGCGGCCAGTTGGTGCAGATGCTGCGGATCTACCTGGAGCAGGGCCGCAACAAGTCGGCGGCGGCGGACGCCGCGCACCTGTCGCGGCCGTCCTTCTACGACCGGCTGCACAAGGTGGAGCGGATCCTGGGCATCGATCTGGACCAGGTGGAGTCCTGCCTGTCGCTGCACGTGGCGCTGCTGGCGCTGGACGCGGTCCGCCGCTGACCGGTGGACCGCGTCCGACACGGTCAGCGGGCGGGCTTGGGCGGCGGGACCTGGCCGCGGACCAGCAGGTCCAGGGCCTGGGCGTCGTGCCGGTCGCGGGCTTCGAGGGCGACCCGGGAGCCGTCCGCGAAGTGCGCCTCGACCCGGCTGGACCAGGAGCCCATCCGCGGTTCGATCCTGGCCAGCTGCCCGCGCGGGACCTCGCCGTACGGGTGGTAGCCGTCGGAGAGGGCGCTGCCGAGCAGGATCCGGTGGTCGGTGAAGACCAGCATGACGCCGCGGTTCTCGTAGGTCCGGTCGCCGCGGCCGCCGGTCAGCACCTGGACGGCGAACCGGCCGGCCTGGCTGTCCCAGCCGCCGGACAGGCCGCGGCCGCGGAAGATCCGCCGGAGGTTGCGGAAGAAGCCGCCGATGGCCTCCTCGACCGCGTCGACGAGTGCGCCGGCCAGGTCGAGCAGGAAGCCGACGGCCTGGAACAGGCCGTCGCGTTCCTTGCGGTAGCGGCGCGGGACGCGGCGGAGCAGGTCGCTGAGCTCGATGTCGACGATGGCGTGCACCCGTTCGCCGGGCGCCAGGTGCGGCGCCACCAGCGGCAGGTGGGAGCCGCCGCCGAGCCGGTGCGGCTCGTACACCTGCGGTGCGGCGGTCGGCGGGTACCCGGGCGCGCCGTAGGGGCCAGCCGTCATCCGAACGCCTCCGTGACGCGGTTGCCCGGCACCCGGTAGGGCTCGCCGCCGGGCGGGCCGTCCAGGGCGCCGGCGATGGTGTCCAGGCCCTGGTCGCTGAGCAGGTTGTCGGTGAGGACGCCGGGGAAGTCGCCGGCGCCGGTGACCGCGCCCAGGCCGCCCTTGATGCCGCCCTTGACCGCGCCGAAGCCCTTGCCCAGGGCCTGGGCGGTGGCGAACTCGCCGAGGTTGGCCATCGACGGGTTGCGGACCAGGTCGAGGCCGGACTTCCAGCGGTTGCCCTTGCCGCCGAGCTTGCGGACGGCCTTGGCGGCCTTGCGGGCCTTGTTGAACTTGCCCAGGGTGCGCGCCGCCTTCATCGCCTTGATGGCTTCGTGCAGTTCCTTGAGCGCCTTCTCCAGCTTGAGCGAGACCTGGCCCACCCGGGCGATGTAGATGGCGATCTCGCCCTCGACGATGAGCGCCTCGGCGGCGGTGGCCAGGCCCAGGGTGAGGATGTCGATCGCCACCGAGGCGGCCAGGGTGATGATCAGGGTCTCGATGGCCTCGCGGATGATCTCGATGATCAGCTGCTCGGCGAGCTGGCACTGGGCGGCGGCCTGGTTGATGATCTGCGCGACCTGGGCCATGTCGGCGGCGGTGGCGTCGACGGCCTCGACGACGGTGGCCATGTGGCCGCCGAAGGCCGCGGAGGCCGCGCCCTCCCAGCCGCCCTCGACCCGGGCGCCGGCGGCCCGCAGCTCGTCGGCGACCTCCTGCATCGCCTTCGCCTGGGCCTGCCACTCGTGCGAGGCGGCGGTCAGCGCCTGCAGGTCGCCGGTGACCTTCTCCAGCACGTCCATCAGCCCGGTGGCGTCCAGCGCCGTCTTGACGATGGAGTCGAGGCCCGCGTCGAGGCCCTCGCTGACCGGGTTGTCGAAGCTGGGCAGCGACGGCAGCTGGTCGGCGGCCCGGTCGCGGGTCCACCGGTAGGCGTCGACCGCGTCGCCGAAGGAGCCGGGGGCCAGGGTGCTCACTGGCCACCCCCGTAGACCTCGGCGGTGTCCTGCTCGTTGCTCTCGTAGTTGTCCACCGTGAACCGGACGCCCTCGCCGGTGGCGTCGAGCAGTTCGATCAGGTCGGCGAAGTTCTCCTGTTCCGCTTCGGCGTGCTCCTGGTAGGAGCCGTGCAGCTCGCCCGAGCCCGGCAGCTTGCCGAAGGCCTCGGACGAGAGCTGGACACCCGCCAGGGCCGAGCGGATCTGCGCGATCCGTTCGGCCTGGGTGTCGAGCACGGACGCGTATCCGGTGAGTACTTCGGGCTCGACCCGAAACCCCGTGTCCCCCATGACATTTCCTTTGCTCTCAGGTCAGGCGAATCATCGTACTGATCTGATGAGCAAAGACATCAAGGGGCCCCGGGCGGTTTTCCCGGAGCCCCTGTGAAGAAAAAGTGAAGGATCGTCAGAGCACGTGTGCGTCGGTGAGGGTGAGCACCTCGTCCAGCACGGCGAGGCCCGCCTTGGCCTCCTCCTCGCTGACGTTGCACGGCGGCACCACGTGGAAGCGGTTCATGTTGGTGAACGGCCACAGGCCGCGCTGCTTGCAGGCCGCCGCGAGCTGCGCCATCGGCGCGTTGTCGGCGCCGGCCGCGTTGTACGGCACCAGCGGCTCGCGGGTCTCCCGGTCCTTCACCAGGTCCAGCGCCCAGAACACGCCCAGGCCGCGCACCTCGCCGATCGAGGGGTGCCGCTCGGCCAGCTCGCGCAGGCCGGGGCCGAGCACGCTCTCGCCGATCAGCCTGGCGTTCTCCACGATGCCCTCCTCGGCCATCGTGTTGATCGTCGCCACCGCGGAGGCGCAGGCCAGCGGGTGGCCCGAGTAGGTCAGGCCGCCCGGGAACGCCTTCTGCGCGAAGGTCTCCGCGATCGCCCCGGAGATCGCCACGCCACCCAGCGGCAGGTAGCCGGAGTTGACGCCCTTGGCGAAGGTCAGCAGGTCCGGGGTGATCCCCCAGTGGTCGGCGGCGAACCACGCGCCGGTGCGGCCGAACCCGGCCATCACCTCGTCCAGGATGAACACGATCCCGTACCGGTCGCAGATCTCCCGCACGCCCGCCAGGTACCCGGCCGGCGGCACCAGGATGCCCGCGGTGCCGACCACCGTCTCCAGGATGATCGCCGCAACGGTGCCCGGGCCCTCGAACGCGATGGTCTGCTCCAGGTGCGCCAGCGCGCGCTCGCACTCCTGCGCCTCGTTCTCCGCGTGGAAGTTCGAGCGGTACGGGTACGGGCCCCAGAAGTGCACGATGCCCGACACGCCCGCCTCGTTCGCCCAGCGGCGCGGGTCGCCGGTCAGAGCGATCGCATTGGCGGTGGCGCCGTGGTACGAGCGGTAGGTGGAGAGCACCTTGTGCCGGCCGGTGTGCAGCCGGGCCATCCGGATCGCGTTCTCGTTCGCCTCGGCGCCGCCGTTGGTGAAGAAGATCTTGTCCAGGTCGCCCGGGGTGCGCTCGGCGATCAGCCGGGCGGCCTCGCTGCGCGACTCCTCGGCGAAGCCCGGGGCGATGGTGCACAGCTGGGCGGCCTTCGCCTGGATCGCGGCGACCACCTTCGGGTGCTGGTGCCCGATGTTGGTGTTCACCAGCTGCGAGGAGAAGTCCAGGTAGCGGTTGCCCTCGTAGTCCCAGAAGTAGGAGCCCTCGGCACCGGCCACCGCGAGGGGGTCGATCAGCGCCTGGGCGGACCACGAGTGGAAGACGTGCGCGCGGTCGGCGGCCTTGACGGCCTGCCCGGCGACCGGGTCAGCGGTGGGAGTGCTCATGCGACCAGCGTAGGGAGGCCGCTCCGCCCCGGGCAGCTTCATCCTGTCACGCGCGTCGCGCCGCACCCTGACACATTGACGGACGCAAGCGCCAGGGGCGCGAGGAACTGCGCGCCCGGCCACCCACTCACGTGGAGCGATGGCCTACGGCCCGGTTCCTCGCGCCCCTGCCCTCGGCGCTGCGCTGCGCGATCAGATCGCGGTCATGCTGCGCCTGATGGTCACGACCCGCTAAATCGCGGTCATACTGCGCCCGACGGTCATGACCCGCTAGATCGCGGTCATACTGCGCCCGACGGTCATGACCCGCTAGATCGCGGTCATGACGTGCTTGATCCGGGTGTAGTCCTCGAACCCGTACGACGACAGGTCCTTGCCGTAGCCGGACTTCTTGAACCCGCCGTGCGGCATCTCGGCGACCAGCGGGATGTGGGTGTTGATCCACACGCAGCCGAAGTCCAGCCGGCGGGACATCCGCATCGCGCGGGCGTGGTCCTTGGTCCACACCGAGGAGGCGAGCGCGTACTCGACGCCGTTGGCGTACGCGACGGCCTGGTCCTCGTCGGTGAACTTCTGCACGGTGATGACCGGGCCGAAGACCTCGTTCTGGATGATCTCGTCGTCCTGCTGGAGGCCGGAGACCACGGTCGCCGCCCAGAAGTAGCCCTTGTCGCCGACCCGGTGGCCGCCGGCCTCGACCTTGGCGTGCGCGGGGAGGCGCTCGATGAAGCCGGCCACCTGCTGGAGCTGGTTGGCGTTGTTGAGCGGGCCGTAGAGGACGTCCTCGTCGTCCACGCCGCCGGTCTTGGTGTCGGCGGCGGCCTTGGCGAGGGCCTCGACGAAGGCGTCGTGGATCGACTCGTGCACCAGGACGCGGGTGGCGGCGGTGCAGTCCTGGCCGGCGTTGAAGTAGCCGGCCACCGAGATGCCCTCGACGGCCTCGTCGATGTCGGCGTCCTCGAAGACCACGACCGGGGCCTTGCCGCCGAGCTCCAGGTGGACCCGCTTGACGTCCTTCGCGGCGGACTCGGCGACCTGCATGCCGGCCCGGACCGAGCCGGTGATGGAGGCCATCGCCGGGGTGCGGTGCTCGACCATCAGGCGGCCGGTCTCGCGGTCGCCGCAGATCACGTTGAAGACGCCGGCCGGCAGCTCCAGCTCCTTGAGCACGCCGCCGATGATCTCGGCGAGCAGCACGGTGGAGGCGGGGGTGGTGTCGGAGGGCTTGAGCACCACGGCGTTGCCGGCGGCGATCGCCGGGGCGAACTTCCACACCGCCATCATCATCGGGTAGTTCCACGGGGCGACCTGCGCGCAGACGCCGACCGGCTCGCGGCGGACGATCGAGGTCATGCCGTCCATGTACTCGCCCGCGGCCTTGCCCTCCAGCAGGCGGGCGGCACCGGCGAAGAAGCGCAGCTGGTCGACCATCGGGCCGATCTCCTCGGAGAGGGTCAGCCCGCGCGGCTTGCCGGTGTTGCGGACCTCGGCGTCGACGATCTCGTCGGCCCGGGCTTCGACCGCGTCGGCGATCTTGAGCAGCAGCTTCTGCCGGGTGGACGGGGTGGAGTCCCGCCAGACCGGGAAGGCAGCGGCCGCGGCGGCCATCGCGGCGTCCACGTCGGCCGCGCCGGAGAGCGGGGAGGTCGCGTAGACCTCGCCCGTGGTCGGGTCGACGACGTCGAGCGTGCGGCCGTCCGCAGCGTCGACGAACTCGCCGTTGATGTAGTTGCGCAGCGTACGAAGCTCGCTCACGGTCTCTCCTCGGTCTGGGCCTGCGTCGTTGCAGCCCCGGGCGCCAGGTTACCCCTGGGCCGGGATGGGCACGGCATGTCAGCGACAAGCCACGATCGGCGGTGTGCAGGCTCGCGCGTGTACGTAGCCAGGGTACCCATGTCACTGCCGGTATCGACAGGGGTCGTCGCCAGAGGCCACGCTTTCCGCGCCCGATCTTCGAATGGGCAACGAAATCAGCAGCTCGGGAGCTTGCGATTCCGCCGCCCGTCAGGCACAGTGGCGGCGTGGCCAACCGTGACCGGAACGCCAGCGTTCCCCTCGACGCCGCCTCCAAGGCGATCATCGAGCAGCTCCAGGAGGACGGGCGCCGTCCGTACGCCGCCATCGGCAAGGCCGTGGGCCTGTCCGAGGCGGCCGTCCGGCAGCGCGTCCAGAAGCTGCTCGACCAGGGCGTGATGCAGATCGTCGCCGTGACCGATCCGCTCACCGTCGGATTCACCCGCCAGGCGATGGTGGGCATCCGGGTGGAGGGCGACATCGAGCCGGTGGCCGACGCGCTGGCCGCCTTCGACGAGGTCGACTACGTGGTGTGCACCGCGGGTTCGTTCGACCTCCTCGCCGAGCTGGTGTGCGAGGACGACGAGCACCTGCTCGAACTGATCAACAAGCGCATCCGCGCGCTTCCCGGCGTGCGGAGCACCGAGAGCTTCGTTTACCTGAAACTCCGGAAACAGACCTACACCTGGGGCACCCGATGACAGCCGACCCGGCGCAGAAGGACCTTTCCAAGACCGCCTACGACCACCTGTGGATGCACTTCACCCGCATGTCGTCGTACGAGAACTCCCCCGTGCCGACGATCGTCAAGGGCGAGGGCACCTACGTCTGGGACGACAAGGGCCGCAAGTACCTCGACGGCCTGGCCGGCCTGTTCGTGGTGCAGGCGGGCCACGGCCGCGAGGAGCTGGCCGAGGCCGCCGCCAAGCAGGCCAAGGAGCTGGCCTTCTTCCCGGTGTGGAGCTACGCCCACCCGAAGGCCGTCGAGCTGGCCGAGCGCCTGGCCAACTACGCCCCGGGCGACCTGAACAAGGTGTTCTTCTCCACCGGTGGCGGCGAGGCCGTCGAGACCGCGTGGAAGCTGGCCAAGCAGTACTTCAAGCTGACCGGCAAGCCGACCAAGTACAAGGTCATCTCCCGCGCCGTCGCCTACCACGGCACCCCGCAGGGCGCGCTGTCGATCACCGGCCTGCCGGGCCTGAAGGCCCCGTTCGAGCCGCTGGTGCCGGGCACCCACAAGGCCCCGAACACCAACATCTACCGCGCCCCGGCCTTCCTGGCCGGCCCCGACGGCACCGTCGACCCGGAGGCCTACGGCCGCTGGGCCGCCGACGAGGTCGAGCAGGCCATCCTCTTCGAGGGCCCCGAGACCGTCGCCGCCGTCTTCGTCGAGCCGGTGCAGAACGCCGGCGGCTGCTTCCCGCCGCCGCCCGGGTACTTCCAGCGCCTGCGCGAGATCTGCGACCGCCACGACGTGCTGCTGGTCTCGGACGAGGTCATCTGCGCCTTCGGCCGCCTCGGCACCATGTTCGGCGCCGACAAGTTCGGCTACCAGCCCGACATGATCACCTGCGCCAAGGGCATGACCTCGGGCTACTCCCCGATCGGCGCCACGATCATCTCGGACCGCCTCGCCGAGCCGTTCTACAAGGGCGACAACACCTTCCTGCACGGCTACACCTTCGGCGGCCACCCGGTCTCCTCCGCGGTGGCGCTGGCCAACCTCGACATCTTCGAGCGCGAGGGCCTGAACCAGCACGTCCTCGACAACGAGTCGAAGTTCCTGGCCACCCTGAACAAGCTGCGCGACCTGCCGATCGTCGGCGACGTCCGCGGCAACGGGTACTTCTACGGCATCGAGCTCGTCAAGGACAAGGTCACCAAGGAGTCGTTCAACGACGACGAGGTCGAGCGCGTCCTGTACGGCTTCCTGTCCAAGGCCCTGTTCGACAACGGCCTGTACTGCCGCGCCGACGACCGCGGCGACCCGGTCGTCCAGCTGGCCCCGCCGCTGATCTCCGACCAGTCGACCTTCGACGAGATCGAGCAGATCCTGCGGACCAGCCTCTCCGACGCGTGGCAGAAGATCTGATCCTCCTTCCCCACCCTCCACCGAAGGGCGGCCCCGGCTCCTCACGCCGGGACCGCCCTTCGGCGCGTCCGCACCCGCGGGCGCCCGCGATCCGGCCCGCCGCCGGGGTGAATCTGCCGCCCGACACGCCGCGTTCGAGGTGATTCGTCCCGGATCGGCCCCGTGCGGCGCGCCCGCGGCACCGCCCGATCGTTCTAATCTGACGACTGTCATATCCCCGTCGGCACCTGGATGGATCTCATGTCAGCGGCCCCGCCCGACAACGACGTGCTCTGGGCCCGGGGGATCGTCAAGTCCCACCAGGGCACCCCCGCCCTGCGCGGCGTCTCCCTGGGCGTCCGCGAGGGCGAGATCCTCGCCGTCACCGGCCCGCGCGGCTCCGGCAAGTCCACCCTGCTCGGCTGCCTGTCCGCGCAGCTCCCGGTCGACGAGGGCGAGGTCTGGTTCCACAGCGCCCCCGTGCACACCCTGGGCCGGGCCGGCCGCGAGAAGCTCCGCCGCGAGCGCTTCGGCTACGTCGGCCCCGAGCCGCACCTGGTCCCGGAACTGACCGCCCGGGAGAACGTCGCCCTCCCGCTGCTGCTGGCCGGCGCCGGCCACCGGGCCGCCCACCGGGCCGCCGCCGAGTGGCTGGAGCGCCTCGACGTCGCCGACTGCGCCAAGCTGCGCCCCGCCGACCTCCAGCAGGACCGGCGCCAGCGGATCGCCGTCGCCCGCGCCCTCGCCGCCCAGCCGCCGGTCGTCTTCGCCGACGACCCCACCGCGCCGCTGCACCGCGACGCCCGCGAACAGGTCACCCGGATACTGGCCAGCGCCGCCCGCTCGCACCGCCTGACGCTGGTGCTGGCCACCCACGACCCCGCGCTCGCCCGGTTCGCCGACCGCACCGTCCAACTGGTCGACGGCCGGATCGCGGCCGAACCCGCCGCCGTCGCCGCCGGGAACTGAGGGGGCCGCCGTGTACTACCTCAGGCTCGCCCGCGGCTACCGCGCCCTCGACCTCGCCCGCTGGCTGCTCACCGCGACCGCCGCCGCCGTGGTCGCCGCCTTCCTGCTGCGCGCCCTCGGCCGCGCCCTGAACGGCACCGGGGGCAACCTCGAACGGCTGCTCTGGTGCCTGCCGCCGCTCGCCGCCGTCGCCTGGTTCGCCGCCGTCGCCGCCCGGGCCGTCCCCGCCCAGCACCCCGAGCGGATCACCGGCCTCACCGCGGCCGGCGCCGGACCCACCCGGATCCGGCTGCTGGTCGCCGGCGAGATCGCGCTCGCCTGCGCGCTCGGCTCCGCCGTCACCCTGCTGCTGTTCCTGATCCTGCGCAACGACATCGCCGGGCCCGCGCTCGCCCCCGACATCGGCATGGGCGTCCCGCTGCCCGCCGCCGCCCCGGTCGCCCTGCTCGCGGTCCTCCCGCTGGTCGCCGGGGTCTCCGCGGCCTGCGCGATCCGCTTCCCCGAGGGCCTCCCCGGCCGGCCGGCCGCACCCGCCCGCACCCGCCACACCCCGCTGCGGCTGCTGCTGCCCGCCCCCGTCCTGCTCGCCGGACTCGGCCTCGAACTGTACGGGCTGCGCCCCGCCGCCACCGACGCCGACCGCACCCTCGCGCTGCCCGCCGGGCTCCCCGACACCAGCCCCGCCCTGCTCACCGGCTGGACGCTCACCGCGCTCGCCCTCGCGCTGTGGACCGGGCCGCTGCTCGCCCTCGCCGGCCGGCTGCTCGCCCTGCGCCGGCCCACCCCGCTCCGGCTGCTGGCCGGCCGGGCGCTCACCGCCCAGGCCCGCCGCCTCGGCACCCCGCTGGCCGTCCTCACCGCGGTCGTCGCACTGCTGCTGGTGGCCTGGCGCAGCTGGGCCCGGACCGGAGCCGACGTCCCCGGCCTGACCCTGGTCGAGGGCGCCCTGGTGCTCGCCTGCGCGGTCGCGGCCCTCGCCGCCCGCCTGCACGAACTGCGCGCCGACCGCGGCCCCACCCTCGACGCCCTCGACCGCCTCGGCACCCCGCCCGGCCTGCTCACCGGCACGATCGCCCTGCGCACCCTCGCCACGGGCACCGTCCTGCTGCTGACCGGCGGGCTGACGGTGCTGCTCTGCCCGCTGTAGGACCGCGGACACGACCGGGGCCCGGAAGGACGTCGTCCTTCCGGGCCCCGCCGCATCCGGGCTCAGCCCGCGGCGGCGAGCTGGCCGCAGGCCCCGTCGATCTCCTGGCCGCGGGTGTCGCGGACGGTGGTGGGCACGCCGTGGGCCTGCAGGCGGCGGACGAACTCGCGCTCGTCCTCGGGCCGGGAGGCCGTCCACTTCGAACCCGGGGTCGGGTTGAGCGGGATCAGGTTCACGTGCACCCGGCGGTTCTTGATCAGGCGGCCGAGCAGGTCCGCCCGCCACGCCTGGTCGTTGATGTCCTTGATCAGCGCGTACTCGATGGACACCCGGCGGCCGGACTTCTCCGCGTAGTTCCACGCGGCGTCCAGCACCTCGTCGACCTTCCAGCGGGTGTTGACCGGCACCAGCTCGTCGCGCAGCTCGTCGTCCGGGGCGTGCAGCGACAGCGCGAGGCGGCAGCTCAGGCCCTCGTCCGCGAAGCGGTGCATGGCCGGGACCAGGCCGACGGTGGAGACGGTGATGCCGCGCTGGGAGAGGCCGAAGCCGTCCGGCGACGGGTCGGTGAGGCGGCGGATCGCCGACAGCACCCGGTTGTAGTTGGCCAGCGGTTCGCCCATGCCCATGAACACCACGTTCGACAGCCGGGCCTCGCCGCCGGGGACCGCCCCGGACTTGAGGTCGCGCATGCCGGACGCGATCTGCTCGACGATCTCCCCGGTCGACAGGTTGCGGGTCAGTCCGGCCTGACCGGTCGCGCAGAACGGGCAGTTCATGCCGCAGCCGGCCTGCGAGCTGATGCACATCGTGACGCGGTCCGGGTAGCGCATCAGCACCGACTCGACCAGCGTGCCGTCGAACAGCTTCCACAGCGTCTTGCGGGTGGCGTCGTCGTCGCAGGAGACGTGCCGCACCACGGACATCAGCTCGGGCAGCAGCGCCTCGGTCAGCTTCGTCCGGCTCGCCGCCGGGATGTCCGTCCAGCTCTCCGGGTCGGCGGACATCCGGCCGAAGTAGTGGTTCGACAACTGCTTCGCGCGGAACGGCTGTTCGCCCAGCTCGGCGACGGCCTCCTTGCGCTCGGCAGGGCTGAGGTCGGCGAGGTGTCGCGGGGGCTTGGCGCCGCGCGGCGCGACAAAGGTCAGTTCTCCGGGCTTAGGCATGGTTCATCCAGTGTCGCAGATGCCGAACGGCCCCCGGACGCGGTGGCGTCGCGGGGGCCGTGGAGGGCGAGGGGCCGGGTTCAGCTGCCGACGAAGGCGGCGAGCAGCAGCCAGACCACCGGGGCGGTGGGCAGCAGGGAGTCCAGCCGGTCCATGATGCCGCCGTGGCCGGGCAGCAGGGTGCCCATGTCCTTGATCCCGAGGTCGCGCTTGATCATCGACTCGGCGAGGTCGCCGAGGGTCGCGGTGACCGCCGCGCAGCCGCCCAGGATCAGGCCCTGCCACCAGGTGCCGCCGTCGATCAGGAAGTGCATCAGCAGCGCGCCGGCGATCATCGACAGGCCGATGCCGCCGGCCAGGCCCTCGCGGGTCTTGCCCGGGCTGATGGTCGGCGCCAGCTTGGTGCGGCCGAACTTGTAGCCCACGGCGTACGCGCCGGTGTCGGAGCAGATCGTGACGACCAGGAACAGCAGGATCCGCCAGGCGCCGTCGTCCGCGGCCAGGATCAGCGCGACGAAGGTGGCCAGGAACGGCACGTAGAAGGCGGTGAAGACGCCGGCCGTTATGTCGCGCAGGTAGTTCTCCGGCGGGGTGGCCATCCGGGCCACCATCATCGCCAGCCCGGTCACCGCGAGGATCGCCGCGGCCCACTGGCCGCCCTCGAAGTAGCCGGTGACGACCATGCCCACGCCGCCGACCAGCAGCGGGACCTGCGGGACGCGGACGTCCTTGCGCTCGGCGAGCCGGCTGGTGAGCTCCCAGATGCCGACGGCGACGGCGGCCGCGACGACCACCATGAAGACCGCCTTGACCACGAACAGCGAGGCCGCGATCACCGCCCCGAGTCCGACGCCCACGCCTATCGCGGCGGGCAGGTTGCGGCCGCCGCGCGGCTTGCGGGGCTGCTGGTCGGTCTGGGCCACGGAGGTCTCCTGGGCGGGGGGCATGAACTGAGTCTGTGCCGGGCCGCCCCCTCGTCATGCCGGAGGCCGCCGCGCGTGACCCGTTTGGTGTCGGCCGGGCCGGGCCGTCGGGGCGGCCCCGGCCGGAGCGGGGGCGGGCCCGGGTGGAGCCGCGCCCCGGGCCGGGCGGTCGGGCCGCCGGTCCGGGGCGCTGCGGGCGGGGTCCGGATCAGACCTCCAGCAGCTCGGCTTCCTTGTGCTTGAGCAGCTCGTCGATCTGCGCCACGAACTTGGCGGTCAGGTCGTCGAGCTCCTTCTCGCCGCGGCGGCCGTCGTCCTCGCCGATCTCCTTGTCCTTGACCAGCTTGTCGATCGCGTCCTTGGCCTTGCGGCGGATCGAGCGGACCGAGACCTTGGCGTCCTCGCCCTTGCCGCGGGCCTGCTTGATGTACTCGCGGCGGCGCTCCTCGGTGAGCTGGGGCAGCACCACCCGGATGACGGAGCCGTCGTTCGACGGGTTGACGCCCAGGTCGGAGTCGCGGATCGCGGTCTCGATG
Source organism: Kitasatospora sp. NRRL B-11411 (assembly GCF_000721345.1). Taxonomy (NCBI): domain Bacteria; kingdom Bacillati; phylum Actinomycetota; class Actinomycetes; order Kitasatosporales; family Streptomycetaceae; genus Kitasatospora; species Kitasatospora sp. NRRL B-11411. Next base: position 18,864 of record NZ_JOGH01000012.1, read on the forward strand.
GCCTTCAGCGCGGTCTTGTCGAACGGGGTGACCATCGCCATCCGCGGCTCCGGCACGGAGAACGAGGCCAGCTGGTTGATCGGCGTCAGGGCACCGTAGTACTCCGCGACGATCTTGGCGAACATCGCCGGGTGCGCGCGCCCGGTGCGGATGGCGGCGAGGTCGTCCTTGGCGACGGCGACGGCCTTCTCCATCTTCTCCTCGGCCTCGAGGAGGGTCTCATCGATCACTGTGTGCTCCCTGTCCGGTTCATCTGCTGTTGTCCCGTACCGGTGCCCCGGACGGCTGTTGCTGCTCGGAACCCCGACGGCTAGGCCCGGGCGGAATCCTCGCTGATGAGTGTGCCGATCTTCTCACCCTTGACCGCGCGGGCGATATTGCCCTCGGCGAGCAGCTCGAAGACCAGGATCGGCAGGCCGTTGTCCTTGCACAGGGTGATCGCGGTCAGGTCGGCGACCTTGAGGTCGCGGGAGATCACCTCGGTGTAGTCCAGCGCGTCGAACCGGACCGCGGCCGCGTTGGTGCGCGGGTCGGAGTCGTACACGCCGTCCACGCCGTTCTTGCCCATCAGCAGGACGTCGGCGTGGATCTCCAGCGCGCGCTGGACGGCGGTGGTGTCGGTGGAGAAGTAGGGCATGCCCATGCCGGCGCCGAAGATCACCACGCGGCCCTTCTCCAGGTGCCGGATGGCGCGCAGCGGCAGGTACGGCTCGGCGACCTGGCCCATCGTGATGGCGGTCTGCACCCGGGTCTCCATGCCCTCCTTGATCAGGAAGTCCTGGAGCGCCAGGCAGTTCATCACGGTGCCGAGCATGCCCATGTAGTCGGAGCGGGCCCGGTCCATGCCGCGCTGCTGGAGCTCGGCGCCGCGGAAGAAGTTGCCGCCGCCGATCACGATGGCGACCTCCGTCCCGGCCCGGACCACCGTGGCGATCTCACGCGCGATGGCGTGCACCACGTCCGGGTCGACGCCGAGGCCGCCTCCGCCGGCGAACGCCTCGCCGGACAGCTTGAGCAGTACCCGGCGGCGTGCACCGCCCGGAGCGGTCTCCTGCGTCTCCTGCATGGACTTTCTCCTTCTCCGCCTGCTGGTCAGCAGATCTGCAAAGTGCTGGTCACGGTGCCGGGTGCGCGGACCCGGTGCCGTGCCCGTGTACACGAGAGGAGGCCACTGCCGCGGGAACCGGTACGGTCTCCTGCACGGCAATGGCCTCCTCGTCGTTCATGGTGCCGGCGCCGCTCCCCCGGGGGTGCTGGGGGGCTCGTCGGCTCGCTCCTCCGTCCTCGCGGACGGGGGCGGTCCTCCTACTTTATGTCCGGCACGGAGCCTGGAGGGGCGGGACGGACCGCGGGGAACGGGTCTCAGGCGCCGACGCGGAAGCGGACGAAGCGCTTGAGGGTGACGCCGGCCTCGTCGAGGACCTTGGCGACGGTCTTCTTGTTGTCCTTGGCGAACGCCTGCTCGAGAACGGCGTTCTCCTTGACGAAGCCGGTGACCCGGCCCTCGACGATCTTCGGCAGGGCGGCCTCGGGCTTGCCCTCCTCGCGGGCGGTGGCCTCGGCGACGCGGCGCTCGTTCTCGAGCTCCTCGGCCGGGATCTCCTCGCGGGAGAGGTACTTCGGCGCGAAGGCGGCGATGTGCTGGGCGACGTCCTTGGCGGTGTCGGCGTTCTCCTGGTCGAGCTCGACGAGGACACCGATGGTCGGCGGGAGGTCCGGGTCCGACTTGTGCATGTAGACGCCGACGAAGCCGTCGTTGTCGAACTGCGCGAAGCGGCGGAACACGATCTTCTCGCCGAGGGTCGCGTTGGCCTCGTCCACGAACTGCTGGACGGTCTGGCCCGGGGCGATCTCGGAGGCCAGGGCGGCCTCCAGGTCGGCCGGGGAGGTGGCGGCCACGTGGGCGGCGATCGCGTTGGCGACCTCGACGAACTTGCCGCCCTTGGCGACGAAGTCGGTCTCGCAGTTCAGCTCGACCAGGACGCCGGACTTCTTGTCCTCGGCGATCAGCGCGGCGACGGCGCCGTTGGAGGCGTCGCGGCCCTCGCGCTTGGCAACGCCCTTCTGGCCCTTGATGCGCAGGAGCTCGACGGCCTTCTGGACGTCGCCCTCGGCCTCGTCCAGGGCCTTCTTGCAGTCCATCATGCCGGCGCCGGTGAGCTCACGGAGCTTCTTGACGTCCGCGGCGGTGAAGTTCGCCATGGTTGTGATCTCTTCTCACGTCTCGCGTGTCTGCGTGGGAAAGTGCCGGGGCCCGGGGTGCGGACCCCCGGCACGGGAGAGAGGGGCACCCACCGGCTCAGCCCGGCCGGTGCCCCTCACCCTGGTGGTGCGTCAGGCCTGCTCGGCCTCGGCGGCCGGAGCCTCGGCAGCGGCCTCGGCCGGGGCCTCGGTGGCGGCAGCCTCAGCGGCGGGGGCCTCGGCGGCCTTCTCGCCCTCGAGGATCTCCTTCTCCCAGGCGGCCAGCGGCTGGTCGGCGCCCGGCTCGGCCTTGGTGTCGCCCTTGGCGACACCGGCGCGGGACTTCAGGCCCTCGGCGACGGCGTCGGCGATCACGCGGGTCAGCAGGGTGACGGAGCGGATGGCGTCGTCGTTGCCCGGGATCTTGTAGTCGACCTCGTCCGGGTCGCAGTTGGTGTCGAGGATGGCGACGACCGGGATGTTGAGCTTCCGGGCCTCGCCGACCGCGATGTGCTCCTTCTTGGTGTCCACGATCCAGACGGCGCTGGGCACGCGCTGCATGTCGCGGATACCGCCGAGGGTCTTCTCCAGCTTGTCGTACTCGCGCTGGAGGACCAGGAGCTCCTTCTTGGTGAGGCCGGAGCCGGCCACGTCCGTGAAGTCGATCTCGCCGAGCTCCTTGAGGCGCTGCAGGCGCTTGTAGACGGTCGAGAAGTTGGTCAGCATGCCGCCCAGCCAGCGCTGGTTGACGTACGGCATGCCCACGCGGGTCGCCTGCTCGGCGATGGCCTCCTGGGCCTGCTTCTTGGTGCCGACGAAGAGGACGCTGCCGCCGTGGGCAACGGTCTCCTTGACGAACTCGAAGGCGCGGTCGATGTAGTTCAGCGACTGCAGGAGGTCGATGATGTAGATGCCGTTGCGCTCCGTGAAGATGAAGCGCTTCATCTTCGGGTTCCAACGACGGGTCTGGTGACCGAAGTGGACGCCGCTCTCCAGCAGCTCCCGCATCGTGACGACGGCCATGTGCCGTGCTCCTCGTGTGTTGCCCGGCGCGCCGTGGGGGCAGTCGCGCCCTGCGGGGTGCCGGGGTACTCGGTTTTGTCCGTGCCGGTCGGGCGACCGTCACGCCTGACGCCCCGACGTGCCAAGCCGCCCGGCCTGCGCGAGGCTTGCGGCCTCGGCGGGCTCGGCGGACCGAGCGGCACTCGCACCGTCACGGCCGCTCCCCCGAGGGGGGCGGACCGCCGGTGGCGGGGCGTGCGAAGTCGACCCGGCAGACCGGGTCGCGTGTGAAGTGTACGGGAAGCCCCGAGCGGCGGGCGACTCCCGGCGCTCCCGCCACCCTGTTCAGCGCCGTCCCGCCCGGCCCGCCGCCCACCGTTCACTCCTGCGGGGGACGGCAGTTGTCCACAGCCCCCGGTCTGTCCACAGGCCCCGAATCCGACGCGCGCGACGGACCGCGCCGGCCCCACCCTGGTGACCCGCCCCGGCGGACGGGGCGGCGCGGCAGCGTGCGGGCTGCGGCCGTGCTGCGGGTCTCGACGGGTTCGGAGGTGCGGTGTGTACGGGCGGGGTGGTTCGACGGGGTGGCGGTGCCGGTGGAGGCCGGGGCTGGTGCCGGGGCTGGCGTTGGCGTTGGCGTTCGCGTTGGTCTCGGCGGTGGCGCTCGGCGGGTTGGCGCCGGCGTCGGCCGGGGCCCTTCCGACTGGGGCCCTTCCGGTCGAGGCCCTTGCGATGGGGGCCGCCCCGGTGGTGCGTTCCCTCGCCGTGGAACCGGGGCCCGGGCGGGGGCGGGTGTGGCCGGTGGGCGGCCGGTCGGGGCTGCTGCGGCGGTTCGACCCACCGCCCTCGCGCTGGGCCGCGGGGCACCGCGGCGTGGACCTGGCGGCCGCGCCGGGCACGGTGGTGCGGGCGGCGGCGCCCGGGGTGGTGACCTTCGCCGGGCAGGTGGCCGGACGCCCGGTGGTCGTGGTGACCCACCCGGGTTCGGGCGCTCCCCCGCTGCGGACCACCTACCTGCCGGTGGCGGGCTCCGCTCCGGTCGGCACGGGCGTCGCGGCGGGCGACCCGATCGGGGCGGTGACCGCCGACTCCGGACACTGCCCGGTCGACTGCCTGCACTGGGGCCTGCTCCGCGGCAACCGCTACCTCGACCCGCTCGCCCTGCTCGGCTCCGGCCGGGCCCGGCTGCTACCGCTCGGCCCGCCCTGACGCCCGATCAGCTCCCGTCCGGCTCCGGCTACTCGTCCGCACCGTTGGCGCGGCCCGTACCGCCGGGACGGTCGGTGCCGCCGGGACGGTCGGTGCCGCTGGGGCGGTGGGGGTCGCCTGGCCGGTCGGGGCGGTCGTCCGCCTGCGTCTGTGCCTGCGACTGCCCCGGCTGGGGGCCGCCCGGGCGCAGGCCGTCGAGGGCGAAGCGCACCGCGGCGTCGGCGATCTCCCGGACGGCCGCGACTCCGGCGGTACCGTCCTCGCCGCGGGCCCGTTCGATCTGGCGGACCGCCGCTTCCACCACGCCTTGGAGCAGCGCCGCCGCGACACCGGGCCGGCCGTGGCCGAGTTCCTCCAGGGTGCGCACCACCATCGCGGTCAGCCCGGAGTGGGCCGCCCGGATTCTGGACCGCGCGGCGTCGTCGAGCTCGTACTCGGCGACGGCCACCACGGCGCGGTGCACCGGGTCGGTGGCCAGCGCCACCTGGCCGCGGACGTACGCCTCGATCCGCTCGGCCGCACTGTCGCAGACCGCCATGCCAGCCTCGATCTCGGCCGCCCAGAGCGGGAGGTCGACCGTACAGAGCGCTTCCACCAGTTCGGACTTGGAGCGGAAGTACTCGTACACCGAGGAGCGCGCGAGACCGGCGCGCGCCGCGAGCGCGCCGAAGCTCAGCGCCTCCCGGCCGCCCTCGGCCAGCAGGACGCGCGCGGCCTGCAGCAGCGCTGCCCGCTGCAACTGTCGATGCTCGGCCACCGTGGCCGCCCGGATTTTCGGCACTCCCCAACTGTACGGACGCTGACGGCAGGTGGACACGACATCACGCGTCCACCAGCCACCACGCGCCGCGCTGCACCTGTCCTCCGGCCGCCCGCACCTGCCGCCGCTCACCGGGCATCGGACATCTTCGCCCGCAGCTGCAGCACCGATTTGGTGTGGATCTGGCTGACCCGGCTCTCCGTCACCCCGAGCACCTGGCCGATCTCCGCCAGCGTCAGGCCTTCGTAGTAGTAGAGCGTCACGACGGTCTTCTCCCGTTCGGGCAGGGTGTTGACCGCCGAGGCGAGCAACCGCCGGAGTTCGCGGTCCTCGGCGATCTCGACCGGGTTGTCCGCACCGCTGTCCGGCAGCGTCTCCATCAGGGTGAGCCGGTCGCCGCCCTCACCCGCCGAGTGCAGCAGTTCGTCCAGCGCCACCACGTTGGCGAGCGACAACTGGCTGAAAATGGTGTGCAGGTCGTCGAGCGGGATGCCCATCTCGGCCGCCACCTCGGGGTCGTGCGGAGTCCGCCGCAGCCGGGCCTCCAGCGTGGCGTAGGCCCGCTCGACCGCCTTGGCCTTCTGGCGCACCGACCTGGGGATCCAGTCCAGCGCCCGCAGTTCGTCGATGATCGCACCGCGGATCCGGCTGATCGCATAGGTCTCGAACTTGATCGCCCGGTCGATGTCGAACTTCTCGATGGCGTCGATCAGCCCGAACACCCCGGAGGAGACGAAGTCCGCCTGCTCCACATTGGCCGGCAGCCCGACCCCGACCCGACCCGCCACGTACTTCACCAGCGGCGAGTAGTGCAGGATCAACTGGTCCCGGAGCCCGTGGTCCCCGGTCTCCTTGTAGGAGCGCCACAGCGCCTGCAGCGCGGACTGGTCGGTGTCCTTCGCCCGGTCGCCGCTCTTTCCGCCCTCGTCCGCCGCACCGCTGCGCGCACCTGGTGCGGGGGACGGTGCAGGCACCGTCGCTCCGGCTCGCGCACCCGCCTCCGCGCCGTCATCCGCGCCGGTCCGTCCGCTCGACGGACCCGACGCATCCGATGAGCCCGATGCACCGGAGGTACCCGGCGCGCCCCGACGGTCATCGGTCCTCACGGACGCCTTCGCGCCCTGCTTCGCCACCACCGGGGCTTCGGCTCCGCCAGGAACCTCCGTCCCGGTCGGCGCAGCGGCGCCGGCCGACGTCTCCGCCGCGGTGGGAGCCGAGGCCGGGCCCGGAACGGTGGCCGGGGCGGGCAGCGGCACCGATGGTGGTGCACCTGGCCCGGCGCTCGGGCCCTCACCGGAGTTCCGGACCGGAGGCTCCGGCGAGCGCGCGGGCGGCGGGCCGCCCGCCTGCCTGCGGAGTTGGGCGCTCCGGGCGGAGGACTCCTTCGCCTTCGCCCGTGCCCCCCGCTTGGCCTGACCTCGTACCGGGCGCCCGGCGGAGGGCGGAGTCGAGGCCGGGGACGGAGCCGGGGGCTCGGCGGTGGCCGGACCGGGCCGCGGCCGGTCACCGCCCGACCCACCGCTGCTCCGATCGCCGTTGCCGGCCTGACCGGCCCCGCCCTGGCCACCGACCTTGGCCCCACCAGCCTTGGTACCGACCGCACCGGTACCGCCGATTCGAGCGCCGCCGGCTCTGGCCGGCCCGGCCGGCCGAACGCCCGTGCCGGTGTTCGTACCGGTGTCCTCTTCCCCGCGCGGCCGCGATGTCGCCACCGCGACGGGCTGTGCTGCCTGCGGGCAGGGCAGCACCTGACCGGTCCGGTCGGCCGGTGGACGTGCCGGAGTCGGCCGGGCGGTGGACCCCGGCGGGGCCGACCGGGCTGCAGGCCCGGGCGGAGCCGGTGGACGCGGGAGGGGCGAGGACGGGACGGGACGGGTCTGGGACTGTGGGGCCGCGGTCGGGGTGTTGCCCGGCCTCGTCATTCCCACGACTCCCGAGGACCTGACCCGCAGTTCCGCGGCGTTGTGGGTCTCGGCCCCCGTCCCGTCCGGGGACCGACCGTCACCGGTCATCCTGTGTCCGGGAATGTGAGTGGGCATGCGTTGGTCTGCGCCGTTCTGCCGAGTCATGTGCTGATAGGGACGCCATACGCGAGCGTAGCGTGACCGAGTCGCTGCACAGTGCTACCGCCACTCGGGCGTCGCCCGATCCGGTGGCAGCAAAGGGCACCATCGGCGCGTCGCGGACAGCCCCCGACCCGTCCCGGGTGCTCCCGCCTGGCCGACCCGCCGACCAGCACGGACCTGCGCGCCGACTCCGAGCGCCCCGGGCCCGAACCTTCGTCGCGGCGCCCGACCGACCCTGCCGCCCTGCCATCGTCCCCCAACTCGCCCTGCACCACCTCCTGTTGACCGGTTGACCCGTTCGGAACCCTTCAGCCTGTCCGGCTCTGACCGAATGCGATCACTTGCGGCGCACCAGCCTCCAGTGCGCTCCGTGCCGCTCGACGAAACCGAGCGAACTCAGTTCGTGGAGGTGTTGGACGGTCGCGGCCTCGGAGAGCGCCGCGTAGTGGGCGAGCCGCTGGACCGGCGCGCCGTCCGCGCTCGCCGGCACGGCTTCCAGCACTCGGGCCACCGGCGGCTCAAGCGCGTCCCTCGGCAGGATCGGCCCGACCCGCTCCGGCGCCAGGTCGGCTCCGATCGCACCGATCAACTCGCCCACCTCGGCACCACTGGTGACCATGGTGGCCGCCCCGCTCCTGATCAGGGTGTGCACGCCCGCCGAGAGTTCGGAGGTGATCGGGCCGGGGATGCCCATGGTGTGCCGGTTGAGATCCCGGGCCCGCCGGGCGGTGCTGAGTGCGCCGCTGCGCGGCGCGGCCTCGACCACCACCGTGCCGCGGGTGAGCGCCGCTATCACCCGGTTCCGCAGCACGAACCTGAACCGGGTCGGGTTCATCCCGAGTGCCAGTTCGCTCACCAGCAGCCCGTCCCGGCCGATCCGCTCGATCAGCGACTCGTTCCCGCGCGGGTAGCAGATGTCGACGCCGCTGGCGAGCACGGCGATCGTCATTCCGTTGACCGCGAGCGCCCCGAGGTGCGCGGCGGTGTCCACCCCGTAGGCCGCGCCGGACACCACCACCCAGCCGCGCTCGGCCAGTTCGGAGCCGAGCTGACCGGCGACGTGTCGGCCGTACGCGGTGCAGGCCCTCGCTCCGACGACGGCCACGGACCGCAGAGCGAGCAGGCGGAGGGACGGCAGCCGCTGCGTCGGCAGGCCCCGGATCCACAGCCCGATCGGACGGCTGTCGCCGAGGTCATCGAGCTGAGAGGGCCACTCGCTGTCGCCCGGAATGATGAACTTCCCACCGAGCTTGGTGATCCGCTCCAGGTCGGTGGCCGGGTTGAACTTTCGCAGCCTCTCCTGGTAGGCGGTGATCCGGTCGGTCCCGAGCCCCAGCCTGCTCGCTGGCGCCCCCTCGTAGAACCCCTGCAACAGCCCGACCACGCCCAGCCGTTGGACCGCTCGGCCGATCGCGGCGTCGCCCGGCTCGATCAGCCTGGTGAGCGCCGCCCGGGCGATCCGCTCGGGCTCGGGCGGATCCGGCGGGGCCACCGGCGCGGCCCAGCCCGTGGGCCGGATCGTCCGGTGCTCGACCCGTGCCGCCCCGGTCGGGAGGAGGCGGTCGGGAGCCGAAGCCACCGTCGCGCGGTGTACCGCCGGTGGGCCGCCGCCCTGGATCAGGTGTCGGAGCCGCTCGTTTCCGCCGCGCGCCACCCGGGTGTCAGCCTGGTCGGCCACATCGGGCGGGTGTGGCGGGCACGACCGGCCCGGTGGGCCGGACGGCTCCGGACCGTCCGGGAGTTGGCAGCGATCGCCCCCGCCCGGCCGTACGGTGCCAGGCCTGCGCGTGCCGGTACACGGCACGGGCCGGTCGGTTGCCGGCGCCTGCGGTGGGGCGGCGGGAAGGCCGGTGCGGTTGAGAGGCGCGGGGTACCAGGTCATTGATGCTCCTTCTGCTACTGCGGCCTGCCCGTCCGGCGGCGGAGGGAATGTCTCCCACCTGGACCGCGACCAGGTCGAACAGGGCTGGGCCATTCAGCCGTTGGGCTGTTGAGGGTGTCGGGAGGTGGGGCGGTCAGAACTCACCGCCCGAGTCGGTGTCCCTGTCGGCGTCCTCGTACGGGTAGCGCGGGTCGTTCCTGCGGTCCGTCGGGCGGAGGACGCGCCGCACCCCGGTGCGGAGGGTGAGCGCGGTCTGGATGTCGGACCGGTTCGGGCAGTTCCGGCCGGCCAGGTCGGCGACCGTCCAGGCCACCCGTAGGACGCGGTCGAGACCGCGTGCGGTGAGCAGGCCCCGGTCGAGGTCACGTTCGGCGTCGGCCAGCGATCCGGGTGCGAGCTGCCAGCGCGTGCGCAGTTCGTGCCCGGGCACTTCGGCGTTGGTCCGCCACGGGGTGTCGGCGAGGCGAGCGGCGGCCCGTGCCCGGGCCTCCCGCACGCGTGCGGCGACCGTCGCCGTGCTCTCGGCCTTTCCGCCTTGCTGCATCAGTTCGGCCTTGGTGACTCCGGCAACCTGCACCTGGAGGTCCACCCGGTCCAGCAGCGGACCGGACAGCCGTGCTTGGTAGCGGTTGACCATGACGGGTGTGCATTCGCACCCTTCTCCTCTCAGTGAATAGCGGCCGCAGGGGCAGGGGTTGGCGGCCAGGTTATGAGGAGGCTTTGAAGCTGTCCGTTGTCCACAAAGCGAGCGAAAGAGGTACCGCGTGCCCCACCCGGCCGGGTGGGGCACGCGCCCCTTTCATGGCCATGTCATTCGGTGAATCCAAGATCGTCCACCTTGGGAGCGCAGGCTCAGGTACATGGAGGAGAAGCCAGGAAGCGGCAGGCCCGTGGACGGTGAGCCGGGCCCGGGGGCCGATCTGCGAAAAAATCGAGTTGGTCGGCGCCTCTCGCTGCGCCAACCATGGGCAGGCGGCCGGCCGTACAGATCCAACCGCTGTGCCGGTCTGGATTCCCATAGTCGGTACTCACATGTATCTCTACATGTGGTACTCGCATCTGGTCCTCGCACATGGATCTCACATGGGACCCGCTGGTGCAGTCAGATCGATGAAGCCACTCAGGTTGATTGGCCACTGGTCGTACGTCTAACTTCGAGGACATGAAGAAGACGACGACGACCAACCCGGACGTACAGCCGCCGGAGGTCTCCGGCCAGGAGACGCGCACGGCGCTGCTGGAGCGCGCGAAGAGGAAGGCCGCGCCCTACCGCAAGACCTTCGTGCAGGCCCACCGCGGCGGGGAGAGCCGGCACGGACCCTTGAAGCGCTTCGTCACCAACGGGAACCTGCGGGCCCTGAAGGCGTACTTGATCACCGTGGCGGCCTGCAGCAGCGAGAACGAGGACGGCTGGACCACCACGCTCGACAGCATGACCTGGGCGCGTCTGTTCGACACCACCTTGACCACCACCGATCAGTCCGCCCGGACCGCGGCCTGGAGGACGCTGAAGCAGCTGCAGGCGATGAACCTCATCAGGTGCTCCCGCCCCCGCAGCAGCACGAAGATCTCGGTCACCCTGCTCTGCGAGGACGGCTCCGGCGACGAGTACACCCGCCCCAACGGGAAGGCGGAGGCGGACCGCTTCCTGCAGATTCCCATCGCCTTCTGGGTCAGGGGCTACGACACCCAGCTCGACCTCCCCGGCCTGGCCCTGCTGCTGGCGATCGCCCGGGAGAAGCCGTGGTCGCAGTTCCCCGCCGAGCGGGCGCCGGAGTGGTACGGCTGGTCCGCGGACACCCAGCTGCGGGGCCTCCAGAAGCTGATCTCCCTCAACCTGGTGGAGCGCCGGGAGAGGTACGTGAAGGCTCCGCTGTCCCCCACCGGCAGCACTCTGGTGTACGAGTACCGGCTCGTCGCGTCGCTGCGGGTGCGCAAGTCGAAGGCGACCCCGGCGCCGGCGGGCTGATCCACCAAAGGAAGGAAAGCGATAAAGCCTTGTATTGCTATAGCCGCGAACCGCCTCGGACGCATTCACGAAGGCAGTGGCCCCAATTGGGCAAGGAAAGCACGAGGAGTGGAAATTGCCCGCGCATTCATGATATAATGGAAATGTCGCCTGACTATCTTGCCGGATGCCCAGGCGACATTTCACGAAACCCATCAACGAACCCTTTGGAGGGTCCCATGTCCAACAATGGACATCAATTCATTGCGAATACTATCACGGTCAACTATCACAACCATAGCTCTGGAGAGGGATCGGGGGCAATCGGACCGGCCGAACCGGCCGCATCTGCCGCCGCAGCGCCTCCCGCACCTCCCGCGGGCGGCCAGAACGCCGCTGGTCCAACAGGCGATCCATCCCCAGTCGGGGGCGGTGACGGGCGAACGTTCCACCAGAACCTCTTCGTCTTCCTGCTGGTCATCGTGATCGGACTGGCGATCACCCTCTTCCTGAGCCCGTCCCTGGTGGCCTCCCTCCTCCTGGTCATCGCCGGTCTCGCCGCTGCGTGGGCGAAGATCAAGGCAAAGGAGTAGGCCGAACGGTGTGAGGGTGGTCACGGAACAGCTGTTCCGTGACCACCCTCACACCGGGAGCGTCGATACCGGCCGGGCGATCGGGGCCGAGTCCGTCACAGGTGCGACGGCGGTCTCCTGGTGTCCAAGTGGACAATTCCGCTGGACCTCTGGAGCTGTGACTTGAGATCGGAATTGTCTGTGGTGAGCTGCCGGATCGTCTCTGCGTAGATGTTCAGGAGTTTGCGGAGTTCGGTGTTCTCCTGGCGGAGTCGTGTGATCGTCTTGCCGTCGTTCGCCTCGGCGGTCGCCGGTTTTGCGGGTGCGCTGATGGGTGGAATCTTCGGCCGGAAGTGCTCGATGATCAGTGACCGGAAGTGCCGGTAGAACGTCGCGTGCCGGATGCCCAGGCGGCGTTCGACCTCGGCGACCGTGGGCGCGCGGCCGGTGCGGGCGGCGTCGGCGATCACGGCGTCCATCGCCGCCCGGACCTCGGTGTCGGTGGGCAGTTGGGGCATCAGCGGTGCTCCTGGTCGGGGGTGTGGCGGGTGAGGAAGTCGGTGATCTCGTCGTGTTGCTGCTGGAGTCGCTGGCGGGGGAAGGGCGCCAGCGCTTCGCCTTCGGCGAGGGCGGCGGCGAGGTGGTGGAGGTGTTCGGCGAGGGCGTCCCGGTTGTCCGTGTTGAGCGCGACGTTGCGGCAGCGCAGGGGTTGGCAGTCGGGCAGGGACGGGCCGTCGGCGCTGTCCTCTGCGCGTCGGCACAGGGCCCGGTCGGGGACGTGGACGCAGGTGACGAAGCTGCCGGGGTAGATGTGGGGGTCGTGCCGGGCCATGAGCCGCTTGAGGCGCACGGGGTCGGTGACGACCTTGCCGGGGAAGTCGGCGTGCTGGGCGAACTCGGCGAGCCTCAGTTCGGCCTCGGCACCGGCCGGGCCGGTCAGCCGGTGGTGTTCGCCGACGGCCGCGAGGTCCAGGAGTTGTTCGCCGCGGGCGAGTGCCTGTTCGGCTTCGACTTCGGGGCGGAACCCGGACTCGGAGGTGCCCGCGTAGCCCTCGAACATCTGGACGCTGAGGTGCCGGTACTGGATCGCGCCGGCGATGCTGCCGCCGGGCCTGCGGGCGATGAACCATGCGAGGGTGCGGCGGAACTGGCGGGTGGTGATCGGCCAGGGCCGGCCGTTGACGTGCGGGATGGTGTCGGTGCGGCCGTGGGCGGTGCAGTAGTCGTTGATCCAGTCAATGAACAACCGCAGGTCGGTGACGGTCTGGGTGCTGGTCTTCGACCGGTTCGGGTCGGTGCGGCGGTAGTGCGGCGAGCTGGCGAGGACGCTGAACAGCCGCTGGTTTCCGTCCGGGGCGAGCCGTTCCATGATCCGGATCGCGCGTTCGACGGGTTCGCCGACCACCCAGTGCGCTTCGGCTCCGCGGACGTCCTGTTCGCCCTTGAAGGCCAGGCTCGTGACCCGGCGCCGGTAGGTGTGCCCGTCCTCGGTGGCGGCCTTGCTCAGGCAGCCGCCGGCGAGGTGCTTGACCTCGCTGTCCCGCATGCCGGAGAGGTAGGAGATGACGACGTAGCAGGCCGCGGCCAAGAGCCGGTCGAGCCGCGGGACGTCCTCGTAGGCGATCCGGCCGCGCCAGGGTCGGCCGTCGATCCGGCCGGCGACCTGGGCGAGGAGGTAGGTGTCGTCGTCCAGGCCGAGGTCCCGTTGGGCTTCGGCGATCATCGCCCGGCAGGTGTCGGTGTTGAACGCGCCCCGGTTGCAGCCGACTTGGCGTGCGAGGTGGCTGGTGTTGACGACCAGCGTGTCGGTCTTCTGACTGCGGCAGCCGCGGGCGCCGGGCAGTGGCTGGTCCTGCGCGCGGTAGCGGTCCAGGACCACGGCGAGGTGGGCGGGTGCTCCCTTGATCCTCGGCGCCCCGCGGCGGATGCGGTTGGGGGTGCTGTTGTCCCGGAGCCCGGCGTACTCGTCGTGGGCCCGCAGAACGTCGTCCGAGAAGTCCTCGATCCAGCGTAGCGCCCAGGTCAGGAGGGGGCCGATGACCTGTTCGGGGATGCGCTCGGTGGTGTTCTCCCCGTCGTTGCGGCGCTTGGGGCGGAGCCAGCCGGGGACGGTGGCCGGGTCGAAGGACAGTGCGTCGGAGAGCTTCGCGCGGAACAGCCACAGCTTCCGCGCGACGAACGTCTTCGTCCGGTGGGTGTCCAGGGCGATCCGCAGGGTGCCCAGGTGGGTGAGGTAGTCGGCGAGGTCGGCGGGGGTGAGCTCGCACAGGCGGGTGACCCGCTCGGCGGCCCATCCCAGGAACAGCCGCAGGTCGGCGAAGTGCCCGCGGAGGGTGAAGATGCGGGCGGGCCGCTCGCCGGGCGGAAGGTCGTTGGCGAGCTCGCAGGCCATCAGCTCCTTGGCCACCTGTCGGAAGCAGGCGGGGATCATGGGGAAGTTCAAGATCAGTTCGCGGTGGTGGTCCTGGACGATCGCCGGTTTGAGCTTCCACACGTCGTCGCCGAACCGGGAGGTGTCCTGCGGCAGGACGCCCGGCCTCAGCGGCCGGTCGCCGAGGACCAGGGCGTCGGGGGCGAACCGCGAGGCGGTGGCCGTGGACGGGGCGGGCGTCGTCACGTGGTCTCCTTCGGCCCGTCGAACAGGGCGGCGATCGGCAGGGCCGGCTTGGCGGCCTCGGCGTTGCGGATCTGGGCCGCGGTGAAGCGGGGCAGGATGCGCCGGGTGACGACCAGCCAGGTGACGGCGTGTCGGCGGCACCAGTCGGCGACGTTCGCGGCGTCGAGTTCGGCCCGCATCTTGTCCAGCAGTGCCAGCAGTGCGGGCAGGTGCTTCTCCAGCACCAGCGCGTTCTCGCAGCGCAGGCAGGTCAGGAACGACTGCCGACACGGTCCTTCGTCGAACGGGCCGTTCTCGAAGTCCAGGCAGGCGCTGGCCAGGGTGTCCAGTCGGCCGTCCCGGGCCGCGGAGATCTTCCCCGGCGTGGTGCCCAGCAGCTTCGCCGCCGCGTGCGGGTCTTCGGCCATGGCGGTCTCGGCGGCCTGGTCCAGGACCCTGGCGGTGGCGGCCCGCGCGTGCTTCTCGGCGTCGGCGAGGGCCTGGGCCATGACGCGCTCGGCCCAGTCCCGGATGCGCGGGTCGGGCTTGAGGTAGTGGCGGAACGAGACGTCCAGGGTGTTGGTCCGCGAAGCGGTCGGCAGATGCCCGCCCAGGGCCCTGGTCGTGCGGACCTCGACCGTGGTCTTGATCCGGTTGTTTGTCACCTCCAACGGCTCCCCCGCGTCGTCGCGCAGGCCGTGGGAGGCGGACCATTGCTTCAGCGAGAGCTGGCCGCTGGTGTTCATCCGTAGGGCGAACGGGGCGACGTGGCCGGCGGCCTTCTGCTTGGCCTCCCAGTGCTCGTAGTGGTCGGCGCGGCGGCCGTCGAGTCCCGCGAAGACCGACCACAGATGCTCGCCGCCGGAGAACGACCGGCTCCGGGCGGTCAGCCGGTGCAGCAGCAGGTAGTAGCCGCCCGGGGTGTGGAGCTGACGGCTCGGCAGGCCGATCTCCCAGTGAACCGTCTCCCGGCTGGCGCTCTTGGCGCGGCGCCGTTTCAGCAGGTTGACCGCGACGGCCCGTTCTTCCAAGAGGCGGTGTTCCGCCGGAAGCTCCTTGATCGTCTCGACGTTCCGGCCGGTCAGCGCGACGCCCAGGATCAGCAGCGGCGTCAGGTCGGGCTCGGTGAGGAACAGTCGCTGGGCCAGCAGCCGGCGCCAGTGGTTGCCGACCATGCCCCGGGGCAGGGTGCGGCCGTTCGGGATGCCCCGGGAGGTTCCGGTGCGGGCGAGCCGCAGCAGCCGCTCCGCGTCGGTGCGCTCCTGGCCCTCGAAGACGTCCAGACCTTCGGCCTCGATCCGGGCGAGCTCCGCCTCGCCCGCCGCGATGCGGTCCCGGATGGCGGCGACGTCGCTGCGGGCGGCCGTGACGATCGCGGCGAACTCGCGCTCCGAGTAGCCGGGCCGGCCCTCCTGCGGGCGACCGGCGACGTGCCCACGACGGGCGAGGAAGTCCACCACGTCCGGCCGCAGTCGCCCCGGCGGCAGGCGGCGCAACAGCAGCACCACCGCCCCGAACCGGCCGGTGAAGGCGGTGTTGTTCCCCCGGTTCTGCAGGTGCAGCCGCAGCCGCAGGAGGTGGGACTCCCTCAGCTCGCCGGGGTCCACGGGCGGGCTGTCCAGCGTGGCCAGGAACGCCAGCAGCAACCGGGCCGAGTAGTGGACGTGCTCGGCGCTGTGGAGGGTGCGGCAGGTGCCGGTGGGTCCGAACCTCTCGGCCTCGGCTGCGGCCAGGTCCTCGTGCCAGCCGGGCAGCGGCAGCCCCGCCAGCGAGAACACCTTGTGCCGGCCGTCCTCGCCGTCGAACACGACCGTGACCCCCGCCGGAGTCGGGCGGACCGCCGACGGCGGCTCGTAGAGGCCTGCGGGGAGCGCGGCGGACCGACCGCGGCCCGGCCGGACGGAAATCGTACTCACGCGGCCGTCTCCCATCCCTGCGGACAGAACCCGCTCGGCGCCCAGGCGTCGGCCGGGATCAGCGCGAGCCGGGTCTCCAACTCCAACTCCTGCAGCGTGTGCAGGTAGAGCTGAGTAGTGATCACCGACCGGTGTCCGAGTCTGATCCGCAGCCAGTTCAGCGGGTCGCCGAAGACCATCTGGAACATCTCGCGCTGACCGGGGTTCATCTCGCCGAGGGCCTGCAAGTGCCCGCGCCAGAGCTGTTCCAGCGTCACCACGCTGTAGGAGTGCCGCAGGATGTGCGGGTGTGCCCGGTCGCTCAGCCCGTGGCTGCGGCAGCGGGCGTTGGCGTCCTTGAACACCTGCTGGAACCCGGCGGGCGTCATCGGCATCCCCCGCTCGGTCAACCACAAGGCGGCCGGCTCCAACCCGTTCTCGCCCTCGATGAACAGGCGCCGCCGCTCGTGCGGCTCCAACCTGGCCACCGGCACCCACCGGCCCGACAGCCGCACCGCGGCCCGCTCCCGGTCCTCGACCACCAACGGCGAGCGCACCGCCTTGTAGCGGCCCCGGTGCTGGGCGTCCTCGACGGCCTCCGCACGGTCCACCTCGACGTACTCCCAGACGTCCCGCAGCACGAGCACCGGCATGTAGACCACCCGGCCGGACCCGTTCTTGGCCACCGCGTTCGGCAGCCGGGTGCGGGCGTTGTGCACCCCCGGCTCCACCCGCGGCAACTCGAACAGGGTCAACGCGCTCTGCTCGGCCAGCCGCAGACCCGTGCGGACCATCAGGTCCGTGTACGCGGAGTTCCGGGCGGCGAACCGGCCACGGAACCCCGGCCAGGGCAGCCCGTCCGGGCCGAACCCGCGGACCCCGACGTCACGCCACCTCGCGTAGGCCGCCGGCGGCAGCCACTTCACGTCCCGGCGCGGACCGGCGTGCGACGACTCAGCCGGCGCCAGATGCTCACGCCACCCGCGAACCGGGTCCGGGAGCGTCACCACCCGCTGAACTATCGGGTTGACCCGGACAAGATCTACCGAGATCGCCCACCGGTAGAACTCGTTCACGGTGGAGACCTCCCGGTCCCACGTCGAGTCCTCCACCCTCGGCCCGGCGGGGTCCTTGCGCCTCCACCGCTCGTACGCGGCCCGGTCCTCCGGCACCGCGTCCCGCCATATTCGCTCGCGGGCGGCCCCGCCCCCGGGCGACAGCACCGGCGGCCGGCTGAACCAGAGGAAGTTCAAGAACCCCCGCAGGTCACGGGCGGCCGCGGCCTGCGTGTTCCACGGACTCGCGCTCAGCACCGTGGCGAAGTACCTGTTCAGATCGGTGTCGTACCCGCCCGTCGGGCTGATCAGGAACGGTTGCCCGTCCAGAACACCATGACCGTCCAGCCACTCGTCCAGCACACCCGGGTCCGTGTACGCAAAGGACTCCGTGCGCGGACGCGCCAGGTCCCGGCGAGTGAAGAACACCCGCCATCCCAAGATCGACATAGTGTCGGACTCTAGCCCTGGACATGTTCACAACCGCATAACGGATACAGAGCAGGAAGCGGGCGGGCAGCCGCATCGAGCCTGCGGCTCTGGCGATCATCACCTCCCCCGATTCCAGGGGTTGGCGCAGTGCGTCGAGGACCCGGACCGGGAATTCGGGTGCCTCGTCGAGGAACAGCACGCCGCGGTGGGCGAGGGAGACGGCTCCGGGCCTGGGCAGTCCCGTTCCGCCGCCGACGATGGCGGGCATGGTCGTCGAGTGGTGCGGCGCGCAGTAGGGCGGGGTGTCGATCAGCGGGCGGTCGGGTGGGAGCAGGCCGGCCACGGAGTGGATCGCGGTCACTTCGAGGGCTTCGCTGGGGGTGAGCGGGGGGAGCAGGGCCGGGAGCCGTTCGGCCAGCATCGTCTTGCCGGCGCCCGGCGGGCCCTTCAGGTAGAGGTGGTGTCCGCCTGCTGCAGCGATCTCCAGGGCTTGGCGGGCCTCGTCCTGCCCGGCCACGTCGGCGAGGTCGGGTCGGACGGCCTGGTCCGAGGTGAGGTCGCGGACGCCGAGGCCGGGGAGCAGCAGCCCGGCGAAGGAGGAGTCGGGACGGCCGGTGGACGGGTCCGGTGGCTCGTCGGGGACGGGGGCGTTGGTGAGGATCGCGATGAGCTGGCGCAGGCTGCGCACTCCGAGGACGGAGACGCCGGGCACCAGTTTCGCTTCGGCGGCGGTCTGCTCGGCGACCACGATCTGCCGGTAGCCGGCGTCGGCCGCCGCCAGGACCGCGGGCAGGACTCCGCGCACCGGGCGTACGCGGCCGTCCAGTCCGAGCTCTCCGATGATCAGCATGCCGTCGATCGACGCGGGGTCGAGCCGTTCGGCGGCCGCCAGGACGGCGCAGGCCACCGCCAGGTCGTACCCGCTGCCGCTCTTGGGTACGGAGGCCGGGGTGAGGCCCACGGTGAGTTTTCGCAGCGGCCACTTCTCCCCGCTGTTGGAGACGGCGGCGCGGACCCGGTCGCGGGCTTCCAGGAGGGCCTTGTCGGCGAGGCCCACCAGGCTGAAGGCGGCGAGTCCGGGTTCGAGGTCGGCTTGGACCTCGACCACGACGCCGTCCACGCCGACCAGGGCGACCGAGCAGGTGCGGGCGAATGCCATTCAGACCGCCCCGCGCAGGTGCTCGACCGCGGCGGCGCCCCGGCGGGGGTTGACCACGGCGACCAGGTCGATGCGGACGCCGCCGGGCGGCGGCGGGGCCGGCCCGCCGCTCTCCGCGTCGGGTTGCGGATCGACGCCCCCGGCCCGTTCGGCGGCGAGCACGAGTTGGGAGAAGTGCACCGGCCAGCGTTCGGCGAGCCACCGTTCGGCGAGGTGGCGCAGCCGGTCGGCCTTGGTCTGGTCGATCGCCTCGGCGGGCTGCTGGAAGCCCCACTCGGAGCGGGTCTTCACTTCGCAGATCGCCAGGGTGTCCCCGTCGAGCGCGACGATGTCGAGCTCGCCGTCGGCGCAGCGCCAGTTGCGTTCCAGGATGCACAGGCCGCCCTCCGTGAGTCGGCGGGCGGCGACCTCCTCGCCGTAGCGTCCGAGGCCGTTGGTGGAAATCTTGTTGGGGTTCTGCACGGCAATCACCTCCGGTCGGAAGGTTGCCGTCAGGCGCCGAGGGCGGGCCAGCGGAATCGTCAGGCCTGTGGATAACCCGGGCCTGTGGATAACTTGGTTCACCCGTTCGAGCGACAAATCGAAAAATGCGCTGGACAGTGCTCGATCAGCGCAGTCAATCTCGGTGGCCCGGGCACCGTCGCAGCTCACGGAGGTGCGACAGCCCCGGCAGGAGGGCACGGTCGGCCGTGCCGTTCCCGCCGGGCACCCGGCCCGCCGGAAACCGATCGCCCGGTCGCGGGGCGGTCAGTTACCGAAGGCGGAGTCGTCCGAGGGCAGCTCGAGGTCGCTCTTGGCCAGCTCCTCGATGTTCACGTCCTTGAACGTCAGCACGCGGACCTTCCGAACGAACCGGGCCGGTCGGTACATGTCCCAGACCCACGCATCCGCCATCGACACTTCGAAGAACACCTCGCCCTGCACCGAGTGCACCTGGAGGTCGTAGTCGTTCGTCAGATAGAAGCGCCGCTCGGTCTCAATCACGTACTTGAACAGGCCGACGACATCCCGGTACTCCCGGTAGAGCTTGAGCTCCATCTCGGTCTCGTACTTCTCGAGGTCTTCGGCACTCATTCCAAGCGTCCCCTCACTCGTCACGTCCACCCCATTGTGGACCACCGGGCCCGTGCTCAGAGCCTTACTGGCCGTTCTGGCGGTCCTTCCGTCAGAACCCGTGCCACCAGTTCGACCAGTCCGCGGGGGTGGACGGTCTCCCCCGTGGCCCTCAACTCCCCCACCGTCCACCAGCGGACGGCCAGCAGCAGCGCGTGTTCGTCCGCTCCGCCCTCCGTCAGTGACACCGCGGTCCTGGTGGTGCGGGCCAGTCGGAACCACTGCTCCTGTCGATACTCCCTGCCCCGGAAGGAGAACTCCGCCGTGCCGTACGCGACCAGCGGTCCCCAGTCCACGTCCGTCAGCCCGATCTCCTCGGCCAGCTCGCGCCGGGCCGCCTCGGCCGGGCTCTCGCCCGGCTCGATGCCTCCGCCGGGTGTGATCCACCAGGTGGTCCCGGGTTCGGCCGGGTCCGTCCCGTGCAGCAGCAGGACGCGGTCGTCCGGGTCCAACAGCAGCACCCGGACGGCCCGGCGATGCTCGACCACCATCTGGTTCAGCTCCGTCCTGAAGCGCTGGGCTCGTCTCCTGGCCAGTGCCGATGCCGGGGCCGGTGCGCCGCCGGCCCCGGGATCAGGCCCTCCGCCGCCGCAGCCGCCCGGCCAGCGAGACCACCCAGCCGACTGCGGAGGCGACCACGATCAGCACCGCGCCGCCGGCCGCCGTCCACGCGGCGGGCACCAGCGGGCCGGGGTGGTGCGCACCCGGTGCGCCCAGTTCGTCGAAGGCCGTGGTGCGCTGCTTCAGCCCGGCCTGGGACAGTGGCTGGATCACCGCTTCGACCTTCGCCTTCACCTCGGAGGCAGGCACCGAGCCGAACGCCACGTCGAGGTGGCTGCGCGAGTCCAGGGAGTTCCCCCGGAAGTCGCCGAGCAGGAACAACCGCCCCTCGGGCACGGTGATCGAGAACTCGGTCGTGTTCATCGCCGCAGGGGTCAGGTAGGGCTCGGACACCTGGTGCCCGTTGACGGCGATCCGCCCGTCGCGGCCGCCGGAGACGGTGTCGCCGCCGACCGCGACCACGCGCTTGACCAAGGTCGCGCTGCCCCAGTCCGGGTCCTGGAAGACCACGATGTCACCGCGGCCGGCGGATCCGCCGGTCCGGGCCAGGACGGTGTCGCCGACCCTCAGGGTCGGGCTCATCGAACCGGTCGGGATCTTGTAGGGCCGGTACTGGAGGGCCAGCGTCCCGAAGCCGCCGACCAGCATCACGAAGCCGAGCGCGATCACCACGCCCTGCGCGATCGACCCGGCGCTCCGGCGGCGGGCCGGCCCGGCCTCGGTGCGCGGGGTCTGCTCCGCGACGCTGCTCATCGGCTCCGCCCTCTCCTGGTGCTCGGGCGCTCCGGACGAGCGCTCGCGGCCGGTGCGCCGCCGGCCGTCCTGGTCCGGACAGCACTGCGGGCCGCGGCACGTGCGAGCAGATTACTCGCCAGTACCACGGCCCGCGCAAGGGGTCTTCCCGGCCGGTCGGTGTCCGGTCAGCGGCGGCGCCTGCGCACCCACCACACGGCGGGGACGGCGAGCGCCGTACCGGCCATCGCCGGAGCGAGCGGTCCGGCGGCCAGCCCCTTCTGGTCGAAGGTGTCCGGGACGGGCAGCGTCGCCCAGTCGCCGATCGGCCAGGCCACCACGAACGCGCGGCCCACCACGTTGCCGACCGGGACGGTTCCGCCGCCGGGCTGGTCCATGTGGTACCGCGAGTCCAGCGAGTTGCCGCGGTGGTCGCCCATCACCCAGATGGTGCCCTTGGGCACGTTCACCGGGCCGAAGGGCTTCTCCCCGCACGGGGTGTTGCCGGGGAAGATGTACGGCTCGTCGAGCGCGACGCCGTTCACCTTGACCGGGCCGGAGCCCTGGCACTCCACGGTGTCGCCGCCGACCGCGATGACCCGCTTGATCAGGTCCTTCTCGTCGCTGGACGGCATCAGCCCGATGAAGCTGAACACGTCCTGCACGCCGCGGACGAAGGAGTTGTCGCTGCGCTGGGTCGGCTCGTCGTTCAGCCAGCCGCCCGGGTCCTTGAAGACCACCACCTCGCCGCGCTCCGGCTCCGAGCCGAACCAGGGAGTGAGCTTGTCGACCAGGACGCGGTCGCCGACCTGCAGCGTGTTCTCCATCGACCCCGAGGGAATCGAGAACGCCTGGACGAAGAAGGTCTTGATCACCAGGGCCAGGATCAGCGCGATGCCGATCAGGATCGGCAGTTCCTTCCAGAAGGAACGCTGCTTCGGTGCCTTCCTGGACGTCGCCGCCGAATCCCCGGTGGCTTCCGCCCCGTCCTCGGTGTCCCGGAGCTCCTCGCCGTCACCGGCGGGCAGCCCCTCCTGGTTGCCCACGGGTTCCCCGTCGGGCTCCGGAGCACCTGAGCGGGCACCGATCACCAGATCCCCCACGACATCTCCTCCCTGCTGTGCGGACGCCTGCGCGCCCGCGCTCACGAGTGCCGCACAGCGGGCACCACACTCTGCGATCGACCGAAAGCCCGCCTCTGGCTTGCCCTACTGGGGCAGGCCCGACACCAGGCCGGAACCGAGCACTTCACACTTCTCTATCACTACCGGTCGACGTGCCCGTGCTCCCACGCGCCGACCCGGATGTCAGTCGGCCACCGGCCCGCCCCTCCGGCGCGTTCTGCGGTGCCGGGTGAGGAGCGGAAGGACGCCCAACACACCCATAACGAGTGGGGGTTCCGCAGGAACCGGTTCAACGGCCGCCGATCCTGCTGTCCGCCCCGGAAGGGAGGAGAGTGAATCGGGAACGTCGAGTTGACCGAAGTGGGAGAGCGGCCAGGCCACCACGAACGCGCGTCCGACCACGTTCTCCACCGGGATCGTCCCGGAGCCCGGATTGCCCATGTGGTAGCGAGAGTCGGCGGACAGGTCGCGGTGGTCGCCCATCACCCAGAGCCGCCCCTGAGGGACCGTCACCTTGAAGGTGATCCGCGAGGGCGAGTTGCCGGCCGCGATGTACGGCTCGTCCAGCGGGGTGCCGTTCACGCTCACCCGGCCGTGCTCGTCGCAGCACTCCACGGTGTCGCCGCCGACGCCGATCACCCGCTTGATCAAGTCCCGTTCGTCGTCGGAGGGGAGCAGCCCCACCGCGGAGAACACCGACTTCACGTTCCGCAGCACGGGCCCGTCCGTGGACCGCTTGTGGTCGTTCTCCAACCAGCCGCCCGGGTCCTTGAAGACCACCACCTCGCCGCGCTCCGGCTCGGCGCCGAACCACGGGGTCAGCTTGTCCACGACGACCCGGTCGCCGATCCGCAGGGTCTGTTCCATCGAACCGGAGGGAATTACGAACACCTGGATCAGGAACGTCTTCATCACCAGCGCGATGACCAGGGCCACCAGCACGATCACCGGCAGCTCGCGCAGGAACGAGCGCCGGCTGCGGCGCGCGGCGCGCTTGGCGCTGCGGCGGCGCTCGGCGCGGCCCCGGGCGGAGCGGCCACCCGCGTCGTCCGCACCGTTCCCGCCGCCGTCACCACCACTGCCCCCGGAGCGGCTGCCGCCGTGCTCCTCGCCGTCCACGTCCTCCGCTCCGTCCGCGGGGGGCGTTGCGGGGATCAGGTACACGGACCCGGGGTCGGCACCGGTTGCGAAGTCCGGTCCGAAACCAGGTCCGGAGCCGGGCTCGGAGTCAGGGCCGGAGGCGGTGCAGGAGGTGCGGCCCGGGTCCGCGGAGTCGGACGGGCCGTCGGCGGCGGTCCTGGGTCTACCTCTGCTCCCCATGGCCACCAGTCCCCTCAATCGCGGCGAACGCCGCCGGTCGGTCGAGGGAGGTGGCCCGGCCGAGGGGGAACATCACCCAGTCGGCGCGGCCGATCACCTTGTCCTCGGGCACGGCGCCTCCGCCGGGCTCGCCGAGGTGGTCACGGGAGTCGCGGGAGGCGCTGCGGTGGTCGCCCATCATCCACAACTTGCCGTCAGGAACCACGATGTCGAACGGTACCGCCGACGGGGCGTCGCCGGGGAGCAGATACGCGCTCTCGTCCAGCGGCACCCCGTTGACCTTGAGCCGGCCGTCGGTGCCGCAGCAGGTGATCCGGTCCCCGCCGACGCCGATCACCCGCTTCACGTAGACCGTGTCACCGGCCGGGGCGAGGCCCGCGCCGGTCAACAGCCGCTTCAGGCCGGACGGTTCGTCCTGGTACGGCAGGAAGGAGCCGATGCCGTCGAAGACCACTACGTCGCCCCGCTGCGGGTGCCCGCCGAAGGCGTACGCGAGCTGGTTGACCAGCACCCGGTCGCCCGGTCGCAGCGTCCCCTCCATCGAACCGGAGGGCACCGCGAACGGCCGGACCACGAAGGCGTTCACCACCAGCAGGACGACCACGCACACCGCCGCGATCCACAGCAGGTCGCGCGACCACCGCCGCCCGCCGCCGTGGTCGTCGTCAGCACCCGCCTCGCCCTCGGCGCCCCGGTCTCCCTCGGCGCCGACCTCACCGTCCGGGCTCGGGCTCGGGCCGGAAACGGCGACGGTGGCCGTTCCGGGGGCTCCAGGAGCTCCCGGGGTTCCGGAGGCGGAAACGGCGGCGGACCGCGACGGCGAGTCCGCACCCGTGGGTGCGGGACTGCCGTCGCGGTCCGTCGGTGGCTCGTGCGTGCTCATCGGGGGTGAGCTTATCCCCCCGGTCTACACCGGTTGGAGGGCCAACCCCGATTGAGCCTGCGCGATCACGCGTCGCGCTTCTCCTTGATCTTCGCGGCCTTGCCGCGGAGGTCGCGCAGGTAGTACAGCTTGGCGCGGCGGACCGCACCGCGGGTCACGACCTCGATCTTCTCGACGACCGGGGTGTGCACCGGGAAGGTGCGCTCGACGCCGACGTTGAAGCTGACCTTGCGGACGGTGAAGGTCTCACCGATGCCCGCACCGTGGCGGCGGATGACGACGCCCTGGAAGACCTGGACGCGCGAGCGGTTGCCTTCGATGACTCGGACGTGCACCTTGAGGGTGTCGCCGGGGCGGAAGGCGGGGATGTCGGTGCGCAGCGAGGCCGCGTCGACAGCAGCGAGCTTGTTGCTCATCGTTGCTCTCCATCGCAGGCGCCACGGGCCGCCCACGGAAGTTCGATTCGACTGGGTGGTGTTGCGGGCCGCTTCGGCTGGCGGTGATCCCCCCGTGGCGGGGGCACCGGTCCACTGGCTCCCCGTGAGGAGATCCGGGCGGCAGACAACAGTCGCCTATTGTTCCACAGGCTCGGCCACGGACCGAAATCGGCCGGCGGCCTCGTCCCAGGCCAGGCCGAGCACGCTGAGCGCCTCGCGCTCCTTCTTGGTGAACGCCTCGCGCTGCCAGCGGGCCACCAGGTCGGGCCGGTTGGCCAGGGTGCGGGCGAACGCCTGCTCGCGCCGCCACTGGGCGATCTTCCCGTGGTGGCCGCTGAGCAGGATCTCCGGCACCTCCCGGCCGCGCCACTCGGCGGGCTTGGTGTACACCGGGCCCTCCAGCAGGTCGGCCATGGCGCCGGGGGCGAAGGAGTCGTCGCGGTGCGACTCGGCGTTGCCCAGCACACCGGGCAGCAGCCGGGCGATCGCCTCGACCATCACCAGCACCGCGACCTCGCCGCCGGCCAGCACGTAGTCACCGATCGAGGTCTCGACCACCGGCATCCGGGTCGCGGCCTCCTCGATGACCCGCCGGTCGATGCCCTCGTAGCGGGCGGGCGCGAAGGCCAACCAGGGGCGGGCGGCGAGTTCCTGGGCCAGTTCCTGGGTGAAGGAGCGTCCGCTGGGGGTGGGCACCACCAGGGTCGGCACCTCGCCCTCGGGCCCGGCGGCCAGCACGGCGTCCAGCGCGGCGCCCCACGGCTCCGGCTTCATCACCATGCCGGGCCCGCCGCCGTAGGGCGTGTCGTCCACGGTGCGGTGGATGTCCGTGGTCCAGGAGCGCAGGTCGTGCAGGTGCACGTCCAACTGCCCGCGGGCGCGCGCCTTGCCGACCAGCGAGACGTTCAGCGGCTCCAGGTACTCGGGGAAGATCGTGACGACGTCGATCCGCATGTCGCTCACGCGCCACCACCGTTCTCGCCCGAACCCGAGCCCGGACCCGAACCCAAGCCCGAGCCGGCATCCGAGTCCGCGCCCTCGCCCGCGTCTCCGTCCGAACCCGCGTCTCCATCCGAACCCGCGCCCGAGCCCGAGCCCGCGCCCGAACCCGCGTCGACCGGGTCGATCAGGCCGGGCGGCGGAGTGATGACGACGCGCTGCTCGTCCAGGTCGATGGTGGGGACGATCTGCTCGACGAACGGGATCAGCACCTCGGTGCCGTCTGGGCGCTCGACGGTGAGCAGGTCCTGGTACGGGAGGTGGACCACCTCGGTGAGCTCGCCGACCGGGGTGCCGTCGGCCAGCACCACGTCCAGGCCGATGAGTTGGTGGTCGTAGTACTCGTCCGGGTCCTCGGGGGTCTCGTCCGGGTCGATCTCGGCGATCAGCATGGTGCCGCGCAGGGCCTCGGCGGCGGTGCGGTCCTTGACCCCGGCGAAGCGCAGCAGCAGGCGTCCGCTGTGCACCCGGCCGCTCTCGACGGTCAGCGGTCCGGTGGCGGCGGGGTCGGTGAGGAGGACCGCGCCGGGCCCGAGCCGCAGCTCCGGCTCGTCGGTGCGGACTTCGACGCTGACGTCCCCCCGGATGCCGTGGGCGCGGCCGATCTTGCCGACGACGAGCTGCACGGTGATCGTTCTCCTGGAAGGTGATGGAGCTGAAGGGTACTTGCGGCGGGAGGGACGGCGGTGGTCCCGGAAACGAGGAAGGACCGGCCGGGACGGATGCGTCCCGGCCGGTCCTGAAACCCGGTGGCCGACCTCGCGGTCGGTGCCCTCGGCGGTCGAGCGGAGGTCAGCGGAGGCTGTCCGCGTCGACCAGGTCGACCCGGACGTTGCGGCCGCCCAGGGCGCCGACCACGGTGCGCAGTGCGCGAGCCGTACGGCCGCCCCGGCCGATCACCTTGCCGAGGTCGTCGGGGTGCACGCGCACCTCGATGGTGTGGCCGCGGCGCAGGTTGCGCGAGCGGACCTGCACCTCGTCGGGGTGCTCGACGATGCCCTTCACCAGGTGGTCGAGGGCTTCCTCGATCATGCTCAGGCCTCGGTGGAAGCGGCCTCGGCCTCGTCAGCCTTGTCCGACTTCTTGGCCTTCGGGGTGATGGCGACACCGGTGGTGGCGTCCTCGAAGCCGGCGACGGCCTTGGCGAACAGGTGCGAGAAGTCCTCGACCTTGGGCTCGGCCACCTTCAGCGGCTCCGGAGCCGGCAGGCCCTTGAACTTCTGCCAGTCGCCGGTCAGCTTGAGGATGGCGAGCACCGGCTCGGTCGGCTGGGCGCCGACGGACAGCCAGTACTGGGCGCGCTCGCCGTCGACCTCGATCTTCGAGGGGTTGTAGGTCGGCTGGTAGAGGCCGATCTCCTCGATCGCGCGGCCGTCGCGCTTGGTGCGCGAGTCGGCGACGACGATGCGGTAGTGCGGGGAGCGGATCTTGCCCAGACGCTTCAGCTTGATCTTGACAGCCACGGGTGTGGATTCTCCTGGTTTTGACGTGGGTGAGCAGCGCTCCGCCGCGTGGGGCTGCGGCGCGAGGTGCCGTTCAAGGGACACGCCAGCCGTTAGGAGAGAGGGTCCTGTCTTGGCTGCCGAGTACTCAGCCATCCATTCTGCCACACCGCAGAGGTCCCCCCGGACCGCGCCCCCGCGCGGAACGGCAGGACCTCAGGGCGTCACTCGGGTCGTGCGTCACCCGGACCGGGCGTCGTGCGTCACTCGGACCGGGCGTCGTGCAGTGATGCGGATCGTGCGTGATGCGGATCGTGCGTGATGCGGATCGCGCGCCGTGCGACGGGTTCAGGCGATCTTGAACGGCTGCTGGCAGGCGCCGCAGACGATCGAGGCCTGCGCCAGCACGGACGGGACGACGCGGACGTTGCGACCGCAGCCGCACACCGCCTTGACCCGGACGCCGCCGCCCGAGGAGCCGTGCCGGGCGGCGGGGCCGCGGAAGGCGCGGTGGTTGCCCTCGCCGGCGACGGCGAGCTGGTGCGCCCCGAGCGCGCGGTCGAGACGCTCGATGGTCTCGGCGTAGCGGTCGCGGGTCTCGTGCCCCATCGTCACCTGGGAGAAGCCGCTGCTGGCGTGCGGCTCGACCGGGTGGGCCAGGCCCAGCTCGGAGGCGAGCAGCAGGAAGCGGCGGTTGTGGTAGCGCCCGGCCCGCGAGGTGTCGCGGATCTCCCGCGCGGCGGCCAGGCCGTGGGCGGCCTCGTGCAGCAGCCGCTCGAAGTTGAGCTGGGTGCCGCAGGCGGACGAGGACTCGCCGATCAGCGCCTCGGGCGACGCCAGGTCGGGCAGGTCCCGGTGGTGGGCCTGGATGTCGCTCCAGGCGGCGGCCAGTTCGGCCGCAAGGACGAGGGGCTGTGTCGTGCTCACGCTGTACCAACGACGGGGAGAGCGGTGGTGTTCCGGCGGACGCCCCGGTTCGGGAATTCCCAGCGGACTCTCAGAAATGCACTTCCGCGCGCGAATTGCGCGGCTCCGGACTGACGCAAGACCAACCCCCTGCACGTATGGAGCCGGCGGGTTTCGCCGGGCTCTCGGCACCCGCCGCGGAGCCCAACATCCCCACGACGGACGGCCCGCGTCCTGTCCGAAAATTGACAGGGCCACGGGCCGTACACCGTACCGCTTGTGGAGTACCTCGGGGAGTTGACTGGTGAGTAGTCTCAACTGCCAGCACCCGGGCCGGGGTTCGGGAATTCACCGGGAAAGCGGCCGGCCGCGCAGTTCACGGGAGCGGGGTCGGCCGGAGGCCGGTCCGCGGCCGCCCCGGAAAGGCGGCCGCGGCGGGGCGGCTCAGTAGGCGCGGGCGACCAGGGCGAGGTTGCCGGGCTGGTCGTCGGCGGCCGGCACCGAGCCGTCCTCGGCGATCAGGCAGCGCACCGAAACACCCTGCTCGGCCAACTTGGCCTCGCCCTCGGGGCCGAGGTCGGCCCAGGAGATCCGGCCCCAGCCGGTGGTGGCGGCCTCGGCGGCCTCCTCGATGGTCTTGACGTCCACGGTGCGGGCCTCGCGGCGCTCGCGGGACTCGCGCAGCAGCTGCGCCTGGTCCTCCTCCAGGATGCCGGGGACGATCGCGGCCAGGGAGTCGACCGCGACCGGCTCCTTGCCGCCGGCGATCCGGCGGACCAGCATCGCGGTGCCGGCCTCCAGGTCGCGCGGGCCGACCTCGATCCGCAGCGGGACGCCCTTGAGCTCCCAGTCCACGGCGCGGCGGCCGAACGGGGTGTCGGTGCGGTCGTCGACGACCACCCGCACGCCCGCCGCCTCCAGCTGGGCGCCGATCTCGCGGACCTTCGCCAGCACCGCGTCCTCGCCCTTGATGGCGAGCACCACGGCCTGCACGGCGGCCAGCCGCGGCGGCACCCGCAGGCCGTTGTCGTCGCCGTGGGACATGATCAGGCCGCCGACCATGCGGGTGGAGACGCCCCAGGAGGTCTGCCAGACGTGCTCGCGCTCGGCGCCCTGCAGCTGGTAGGTGGTGTTGAACGCCTTGGCGAAGTTCTGGCCCAGCTCGTGGCTGGTGCCCATCTGCAGCGCCTTGCCGTCGCCCATCATCCCTTCGAGGGTGAGGGTGTTGATGGCGCCGGCGAAGCGCTCCTTGGCGGTCTTGCGGCCGAGCACCACGTCGATGCCCAGCACGTTGGTCATGAAGTCGCCGTAGACGTCGGTGTGGATCCGCGAGGCGTACGCGCGGGCGTCCTCGTAGGTGGCGTGGGCGGTGTGGCCCTCCTGCCAGAGGAACTCGGTGGTGCGCAGGAAGACGCGCGGGCGCAGCTCCCAGCGGACCACGTTGGCCCACTGGTTGATCAGCAGGGGCAGGTCCCGGTGGCTCTGCACCCACTTGGAGAAGTACTCGTTGATGATGGTCTCGGAGGTGGGCCGGACGACGACCGGCTCCTCCAGCTCCTTGCCGCCGCCGTGGGTGACCACCGCGAGCTCGGGGGCGAAGCCCTCGACGTGCTCGGCCTCCTTGGTCAGGTAGGACTGCGGGATGAACATCGGGAAGTAGGCGTTCTGGGCGCCCGCCTTCTTGATCCGCGCGTCCATCTCCTGCTGCATCCGCTCCCACAGGCCGTAGCCGTACGGTCGGATGACCATGGTGCCGCGCACCGGACCGTTGTCGGCCAGCTCGGCCTTGTTGATGAGGTCCTGGTACCAGCGGGGGAAGTCTTCCGCCTGGGGAGTGAGAACGGGTGCCTTAGCCATGGGCCGAATGGTACGGAAAACCGGGGCCCGACCGTGAATCGGTTTCGCCCCGCCCGCGAACCCCGCCTGCGGACCCCGCCCACGAACCCCGGACGCGGACCCCGCCCGCAAACCCCGGACGGCCGACCGGTCGGAACGCGCCGCGCCCGCGCACACCCCGGGGCGCACACCCGCGGCGCACGGATACCTGCTCGCACCCCTCTGGACGGCGGACGCGGCCCGCTGTTCGCTGGGAGGGGGGCCGGGGGGCCGGGCTGCGGGGACCGCAGCCGATTCCGAGGACCGAATGGGAGGCCGCGATGGCTTCAGCGCAGGTGACCGGCAGCACCGTGGACCGGGTCCGGACGGACTCCCCGGCGGGGCGCAGCGGTCGGGCGCGGGACTGGGCGGAGATCCAGGAGCGCATGCTCGTCCCCCTCTACCAGGACGTTTACCGGCGGTTGGAGGTCGGCGCGGCCACCAGTCTGCTGGGCGTCGGCTGCCGGTCGGGGCTGGCGCTGCTGCTCGCCGCGGGGCGCGGCGCGCAGGTCGCGGGGGTGGAGGCGGACGCCGGGCTGCGGGAGCTGGCGGCGGCCCGCGGGCTGCAGGTGTCGCCCGGCGGCCGGGCGGAGGCGGTCGCCCGTTCGGCGCACCCCGTCCCCCGCCCGGCGCACTCCCTGGTGACGGTTTTCGAGCAGCCGCCGGTGCCCGCGCTGGTCGCCCGGTCGGCGGAGCGCACGCTGCCGGGCGGGCACCTGGTGGTGGCCGCCTGGGGTCCGGCGGAGCGCTGCGAGAGCGCGGCGGTGCTGGAGGTGGCCCGCCGGCACGCCCCGCTGGACGCGCCGGACCCGTTCGCCGCGTCCGGCCCCGGCGCCCTGGAGTCGCTGCTGGCCGCGGCGGGGACGCGCCCGTCCGGGAGCGGCCGGGTGGCCTGCCCGTTCGCCTACGCGGGCCTGGACTCGGCGGTCCGCGGCCTGCTGTCGACCGGCCTGTTCGACCGGGCCGAGGAGGCCGCCGGGGCGGCGCTGGTGGCCAAGGAGCTGGCGGAGGCGCTGCACCCGTACCTGCGCCCGGACGGTTCGGTGCGGATGGCGAACGAGTTCCGCTGGGCGGTGGGGACGAAGCCCCGCGGGTAGCGGCAGAGCCCCTGGGCGGGAACCGCCAAGAATGCCAGGAACGCCAGGGCGCCAGGGCGCCAGGGCGCCAGGACCGGCTGAGCCCGGCGTCAGGACCGGCTGAGCCCGGCGGCAGCGTACGCGGCGTCCTCGTCGAGGGTCTCGGCCTCCAGCAGGGCGGCGGCCAGCGCGTCGAGCCGGTCGCGGTGCCGGTGCAGCAGGGCGACGGCCTCCTCCCAGCACTCGGCGACGATCCGCCGGGCCTCCTCGTCGACCGCGTCCAGCGTGGTGGGGGCGGCGGCCAGGCCGTACGGGGACTGGCTGTCGTTGGGGATGGCGGTGACCCGGCCGACCCGGTCGCTCATGCCCCAACGGCCGGCCATCGAGCGGGCGATGGTGGTGAGTTGTTCGAGGTCGCTCTCGGCGCCGGTGGTGACCACCCCGTAGACCACCTGTTCGGCGGCCATCCCGCCGAGCGCGCCGACGATCCGGCCGCGCAGGTAGGGCTCGGTGTAGGAGTAGCGGTCGGTGTCGGGGGTGGAGAGGGTGACGCCGAGGGCGCGGCCGCGCGGCACGATGGTGACCTTGCGGACCGGGTCGGCGCCGGGTTGCAGCATGCCGAGCAGGGCGTGGCCGGATTCGTGGAAGGCGGTCCGCTCGCGTTCCTGCTGGGGCATCACCAGCGGGCGGACCGCGCCGAGCTGGACCTTCTCCAGTGCCTCGGAGAGGTCCTCCTGGCCGACCGCGTCCTGCTTGCGCTTGACGGCGAGCAGCGCGGCCTCGTTGACCAGGTTGGCCAGGTCGGCGCCGGTCATGCCGGGCGTGGTGCGGGCGACGGTGTCCAGGTCGGTGCCCTTCGCCAGCGGCACCTCGCGGGTGTGGATCCGCAGGATCTGCTCGCGGCCGGCCCGGTCGGGCGGGCTGACGGTGATCCGGCGGTCGAACCGGCCGGGGCGCAGCAGGGCCGGGTCGAGGACCTCGGCGCGGTTGGTCGCGGCGATCACGATCACGCCCTCGGAGCCGGAGAAGCCGTCCATCTCGGTGAGGATCTGGTTGAGCGTCTGCTCGCGCTCGTCGTGGCCGCCCATGCCGCCACCGCCGCCGCGCTGCCGGCCGATGGTGTCGATCTCGTCGATGAAGACGATCGCCGGGGCGACCTTGCGGGCCTCGGAGAACAGGTCGCGGACCCGGCCGGCGCCGACGCCGACGATCATCTCGATGAACTCGGACGCCGAGGCGGAGAAGAACGGCACGTCCGCCTCCCCGGCGACGGCCCGGGCCAGCAGCGTCTTGCCGGTGCCGGGCGGGCCGGAGAGCAGGACGCCGCGCGGCATCTTGGCGCCGAGCCGGCGGTACTCCTGCGGGTTCTTCAGGAAGTCGACCACCTCGCTGAGCTCGGCCTCGACCTCGTCGATGCCGGCCACGTCCTTGAAGGTGGTGCGCTTGCCCTGGCTGGTGTCCACCGGCTTCGGCGGGGCCTTGCGGCCGAGCGCGCCGGTGCCCATCCCGCCGGCCATCCGGCGGGCGATCAGCACCCAGACCCCGATCAGCAGCAGCATCGGCGCCAGCGAGATCAGCAGGTTGGCCAGGAAGCTGCGCTGCTGCACCACCGGCCGGGCGGTCACCTCGACGTTCTGCGACTGCAGGGTGCCCCACAGGTTGTCGCCCGCGAACGCCGGGCGCTGGGTGGTGAACTCCGTGTAGTCGCCCTTCTCCCCGTCCGGCTTGGGCTGCTTGTTCTTGAGGTTGCCCTCGATCGCGTCGCCCTTGGCGTAGATCTTGGTGATGTTGCCGCTGTTCAGCTGCTTGTTGAACTCGGTGTACGAGATCGTGGTCGACCCGCCGTTGCCGAAGAAGCTCAGCAGGACGTCCGAGAGCAGGAAGACCACCAGCGCGGTGAGGATCAGGCCGGTCCAGCCGCCCGGCATCTTCTTCTTCGGCGGCGGCGGGGGCGGCGCCCCCTCGGAGCGCCAGGGCTGGTCGGGGGTCTGGCGCGGCGGCACGGGGTTGCTCACCCGTCGGACAATACGGACACGGCGCCCGCCGGGCGGCGCGCAACGCCGCGACCGGGCCCGGTCAGCGCACCGGCGTCGGCCACTCCTCCGCGGTCAGCGCGAAGCGCTCGTGGTCGCGCCAGGCCTCCTGGAGGAACAGCATCCGCGGGGTGAGGCCCTCGTGCCGGAAGCCCAGCCGGCGGGCCATGGCGATCGACCGCTCGTTGTCCGGCTGCACGTTGATCTCCAGCCGGTGCAGTCCCAGCCCGCCCCGCTCGGCCGGGGTGAAGCAGCGCTCCACCACCAGCCGCATGCCCTCCGACATCCGGCCCGTCCCGACGAACGGCTCGTACGAGTCGTAGCCCAGCACCCCGTTGCAGAACCGCGCCATCACGATGTTCGCCACGTTGCACTTGCCGACCAGGCCGCCGGTCTCGACGTCGACGATCAGGAACGTCCGCAGGCCCGCGCCCTGACGGCTCAGCAGGTCCGGCAGGCCGTCCGGCTCCACCGGGTTCCACCGCCCGATGTGGGCGGCGGAGCGGCGCACCGCCTCGGCGTAGGGGACGACGTCATCGGGGCGGGGGGATCGGATCGTCACGCGCATACGGGACATCATGGCGCAACGGGGGACGGAAGCAGGGGCGCGGGTGCACCCGCGCCCCGCCGCCTACAGCAGGTCCTTGAACTCCTTGGGGAGGTCGAAGTCGGCCGGGCCCTTGCCCGGCTGGAGGCCGAACGCGCCGCCCGGCTGGGCGCCCTGGCCGGGGCCGAGCGCCTTGCGCTCGGCGGCCGCGGCCTCCTCCTGGGCGCGCTTGAGCGGGTTGCCGCTCTTGCGCTTGCCCTTGGCGACCGGGGCCTTCTTGGCGGACTTCTTGCCGCCGCCGCCCATCCCGGGGATGCCCGGCATGCCGGGGATGCCCTTGCCGGAGGCCATCGCGGACATCATCTTGCGGGCCTCGAAGAACCGCTCGACCAGGCCGGAGACCTCGCCGACCTGGACGCCGGAGCCCTTGGCGATGCGCAGCCGGCGCGAGCCGTTGATCAGCTTGGGGTCGGAGCGCTCGGCCGGGGTCATCGACTTGATGATCGCGCCGACCCGGTTGACGTCCTTGTCGTCCAGGTTGTTGATCTGGTCGCGGATCTGGCCCATGCCGGGGAGCATGCCGAGCAGCTTGGAGATGGAGCCCATCTTCTGGACCTGCTCCAGCTGCGACAGGAAGTCGTCGAGCGTGAAGTCCTTGCCGCCGCCCTGGAGCTTGGCGGCCATCTTCTCGGCCTCGGCCTGGGAGAAGGTCTGCTCGGCCTTCTCGATCAGCGAGAGGACGTCGCCCATGCCGAGGATGCGCGAGGCCATCCGGTCGGGGTGGAAGGCGTCGAAGTCGTCGACCTTCTCGCCGTTGGAGGCGAACATGATCTGACGGCCGG
The DNA here is from genome assembly GCF_000721345.1 of Kitasatospora sp. NRRL B-11411. Lineage (NCBI taxonomy): Bacteria > Bacillati > Actinomycetota > Actinomycetes > Kitasatosporales > Streptomycetaceae > Kitasatospora > Kitasatospora sp. NRRL B-11411. The sequence continues at coordinate 53,511 of NZ_JOGH01000012.1, forward strand.
TCACGTGGGCGACCGAGAGCGCGGCGCCGCCGCGGGCGTCGCCGTCGAGCTTGGAGAGCACGACGCCGGTGAAGTCGACGCCCTCCAGGAAGGCCTGGGCGGTGGTGACCGCGTCCTGGCCGACCATGGCGTCGACCACGAACAGGACCTCGTCCGGGTCGACCGCGGCGCGGATGTCGGCGGCCTGCTGCATCAGTTCGGCGTCGATGCCGAGGCGGCCGGCGGTGTCGACGATGACGACGTCGTACTGCTTCTGCTTGGCGTACTCGATGGAGTCGCGGGCGACCTGCACCGGGTCGCCGACGCCGTTGCCGGGCTGCGGGCCGTAGAAGGCGACGCCGGCCCGCTCGGCGACCACGCCGAGCTGGGTGACGGCGTTGGGGCGCTGGAGGTCGCAGGCGACCAGCAGCGGGGTGTGCTTCTGGCTCTTGAGCCAGTGGCCGAGCTTTCCGGCCAGCGTGGTCTTGCCCGCGCCCTGGAGGCCGGCCAGCATGATCACGGTCGGTCCGGTCTTGGCGAACCGCAGGCGGCGGGTCTCGCCGCCGAGGATGCTGATCAGCTCCTCGTTGACGATCTTGATGATCTGCTGGGCCGGGTTCAGCGCGCCGGAGACCTCGGAGCCCAGGGCCCGGTCCTTGACCTGCTTGATGAAGGCGCGGACCACGGGGAGCGCGACGTCCGCCTCCAGCAGGGCGATCCGGATCTCGCGCGCGGTGGCGTCGATGTCCGCCTCGCTGAGACGGCCCTTGCCCCGGAGGTTCTTGAACGTCGCTGCGAGGCGGTCGGAGAGAGTGTCGAACACGTCGGTCGCGGGTCCCTTGCGGCATCGAGTACGGGTACTGTCGTCGCCCCCAAGGGTAGCCGTACCCCCGGCGAGCGGTCTGCGCCCCTGCGGGAACCGGCGTTCAGCGCGCCTCCAGGGCCTTCCGGACGGCCCCGGCGACCCGTTCGGCGTGCTCCGGTTCCAGCGGCCGGCCGTCGGCCGAGGTCAGGTAGAAGGCGTCGACGGCCTCCGCGCCGAGGGTGGAGACGTGCGCGGTGCGGACCCGTACCCCGGCGCCGTCCAGGGCGAGGCCGATCCGGTGCAGCAGGCCGGGCGCGTCGTGCGCGCGGACCTCCAGCACGGTGGCCGAGCGCGAGGCGGCGTGCGGGGCGACGGCGACCACCGGCGGCGGGGTGCTGATGCCGCGGCGGCGCGGCGCGGCGGCGTCGCGCTCGGCGAGCTTGCGGGCGACGTCCAGCGAGCCGTCCAGGGCGCGGCGCAGGTCGGCCCGGAGCCGGGCGGCCTCGGGCAGGTCGCCGTACTCGGCGGCGACCGTCCAGGACAGCAGCAGGACGGGGCCGGCGCCGATCGGGTCGAGTTCGCGCAGGCCGGCCTTGCGGACGGTGAGGCGGTGCACCGCGAGCACCCCGGCGACGGTGCCGAGCAGGCCGGGGCGGTCGGGGATGGCCAGGGTGAGCTCGACGCCCATCGGCTCGCCGCCGTCCGACGGGGTCTCGGCGTGGGCGGTGAGGGCGAGCGCGGGGGCGCCGGTGCGGGCGGCCTCGACGGCGAGGCGTTCCTGGTCGGCGGTGACCTCGGCGTCGGCGGCGGGCGGGCGGGCGTCGCCGGCCAGCCGGGCGGCGGTGCGCTCGACCAGGGTGGCGACCAGCGAGGCCCGCCAGCTCGACCAGGCGGCGGGGCCGGTGGCGGTGGCGTCGGCCTCGGTGAGGGCGTGCAGCAGTTCCAGGTGGGTCTGGGTGCCGACGGTCTTGGCGATCAGGTCGGCGGTGGCCGGGTCGTCGGGGTCGCGGCGGGTGGCGGTGTCGACCAGCGTCAGGTGGTGGCGCACCAGCAGCGCCAGGGTGTCGGTGTCGTGCTTGTCGAAGCCCATCCGGACCGCGACGTCGCGGACGATCACCTCGCCGGCCTCGGAGTGGTCGCCGGGCCAGCCCTTGCCGAGGTCGTGCAGCAGCGCGGCGACCAGCAGCAGGTCGGGGCGGGCGGTGCGGCGGGTCATCGCGGCGGCCCGGACGGCGGTCTCGATCAGGTGCCGGTCGACGGTCCAGCGGTGCACGGCGTTGCGCTGCGGGCGGCAGCGGACGCGTTCCCAGTCCGGCAGCATCCGGCTGATCAGCCCCTCGGCCTCCAGCGCCTCCCAGACCGGCAGGCAGGCCTCGCCGGCGCCGAGCAGGGTGACCAGTTGCTCGCGGGCCTCGTCGGGCCAGGGCACCGGCAGCGGTCCGGTCTCGGCGGCCAGCCGGCGCACGGTGGCGTAGCCGACGGCCAGTCCGGCCTGGGCGGCCGCGGCGGCGGCGCGCAGCGGCAGCACCGGGTCGGTGGCGGGCCGGGCCGCCTGGGCGAGCACCGCCTCGCCGTCCTGCTCGACCACGCCCTCGGCGAGCGGGCGGCGCTCGGGGGCGGCGGGGCCGAGCGGGGCGCGCCGGGCGCCGTTGAACGGGAAGCCGAACCGGGCGACGCGGCGCGGCGCCGGGCGGCGGGCGGCGAGGACGCGGTCGACGGAGCGCCAGGTGACGTCCGAGGCGTAGGCGACGGTGCGGGCGGCCCGGTAGACCTGCCGCAGCAGGGTGTCGGCGTCGAGCACGCCGAGGCGTTCGGCGACCTGGTCCTGGTCCTGGAGGGAGAGCCGTTCGGTGGCCCGGCCGGTGGTCAGGTGCAGCGCGTCGCGGACGTCGGCGAGGGTGCGGGCGGCGGCGTCCAGGCCGTCCCGGGGGGCGTCGGCGAGCCAGGTGGCGGCCACCGCGTCGAGGGCGACCAGGTCGCGCAGGCCGCCGCGGGCCTCCTTGAGGTCGGGTTCGAGCAGGAAGGACAGCTCGCCGTGGCGTTCGGCCCGGGCGCGGCCGAGCTCGCGCAGCTCGGGGAGCCGCTCGGGGGCGGCGGCGCGCCAGTCGGCGAGGACGGCGGAGCGCAGGTCGGCGGTGAGCTGCGGGTCGCCGGCCAGGTGGCGGGCGTCGAGCAGGCCGAGCTGGGCCTTGAGGTCCTCGGCGGCGACCTCGCGGGCCTCGCCGGGGGTGCGGACGGCGTGGTCGAGGGCGACGCCGCTGTCCCAGACCGGGTACCAGATCCGTTCGGCGAGGTCGGCGGCGAGCGGGCCCTCGTGCAGCAGCAGCACGTCCAGGTCGCTGCGCGGGGAGAGTTCGGCCCGGCCGTAGCCGCCGACGGCGACCAGCGCGGTGCGGGCGGGGCCGCCGGCGGCCCGGTGCAGGGCGGCCAGCCAGTCGTCGGTGAGCCGGGCCAGGGCGGCGCGGCGCTGCGGGCCGGTGGTGTCCGGGTCGGCCAGCAGGCGGGCGCGCTCGGCGCTGTAGCCGTGCTCGGCGGGGTCGGTGCTGCTCACGTCTGCTCCCGGTGCGTACTGGTGCCGGATGCGCCTTCGGCGGACCTGCCGCACGGGCAGGTCCGCCAGGAGGGTCTCAGCGGTGGTTCAGAGGGCGTCGGGTCCGCGTTCGCCGGTGCGGACCCGGACGGCGGTCTCGACCGGGATCGACCAGACCTTGCCGTCGCCGATCTTCCCGGTGCGGGCGGCCTTGACGACCACGTCGATCAGCTGCTCGGCGTCCTCGTCCTCGACCAGTATCTCGATCCGGACCTTCGGGACCAGGTCCACCGTGTACTCGGCGCCGCGGTAGACCTCGGTGTGGCCGCGCTGGCGGCCGTAGCCGTTGGCCTCGGTGACGGTCAGGCCGTGCACCCCGAACGCCTGCAGGGCGTCCTTGACCTCGTCCAGGCGGTGCGGCTTGATGACGGCGGTGATCAGCTTCATCGGGCGTCGACCTCGGTCTTCTCGGCGGGGACGGCCACCGGAGTGGCCGGGGTGCGGGCGAGGCTGGCGCCGACGGCGGTGAAGTCGTAGGCGGACTCGGCGTGCTCGGCCTGGTCGATGCCGGAGACCTCGACCTCCTCGGCGACCCGGAAGCCGATGGTCTTCTGGATCGCCTGGCCCAGCAGCCAGGAGAGCACGAAGGAGTAGACCAGGACGACGACCACGCCGAGCGCCTGCTTGCCGAGCTGGCCCAGGCCGCCGCCGTAGAACAGGCCGGACGCGGTCTGGCCGACGTGGCCGGTGGCGAAGAGGCCGATCAGCAGCGAGCCGACGATGCCGCCGACCAGGTGGACGCCGACCACGTCGAGCGAGTCGTCGAAGCCGAACTTGTACTTCAGGCTGATCGCGGCGGCGCACAGCGCGCCGGCGATCAGGCCGATGGCGATCGAGCCGAGCGGGGAGACCGAGCCGCAGGCCGGGGTGATGGCGACCAGGCCGGCCACCGCGCCGGAGGCGGCGCCGAGCGTGGTGAACGCGCCGTGCCGGATCTTCTCGTAGGCCAGCCAGCCGAGGACGGCGGCGGCGGTGGCGACCTGGGTGTTGACGAAGGCCATGCCCGCCACGCCGTTGGCGGCCAGCGCCGAGCCCGCGTTGAAGCCGAACCAGCCGAACCACAGCAGGCCGGAGCCGAGCATCACCAGCGGCAGGTTGTGCGGGCGCATCGGGTCCTTCTTGAAGCCGATCCGCTTGCCCAGCACCAGGGCCAGGGCCAGGCCGGCCGCACCGGCGTTGATGTGCACCGCGGTGCCGCCGGCGAAGTCGATCACGCCGTTGCGGTCGCCGAGCCAGCCGCCGTTGCCGCCGTCGAAGAAGAACACCCAGTGCGCGACCGGGAAGTACACGACGGTCACCCAGAGCGCCACGAACAGGCTCCAGGCCGCGAACTTCGCCCGGTCCGCGATGGCGCCGCTGATCAGCGCCGGGGTGATGATCGCGAACATCAGCTGGAAGGCGGCGAAGCCGGTCACCGGGATCGTCCCGGTCAGGGCGTTCAGGTCGATGCCGCGCATGCCCAGGTAGTCGAGGTTGCCGATCAGGCCCGCCCCCGCGTCCGGCCCGAAGGCCAGCGTGTAGCCGTACAGGACCCAGAGCACCGTGACGATGGCCAGTGAGATGAAGCTCATCACCAGCATGTTGAGGGTGCTCTTGACCCTGACCATGCCTCCGTAGAAGAAGGCCAGACCCGGGGTCATCAACATGACCAGGGCCGCACAGATGAACACAAAGGCGGTATCGCCCGCGCTGAAGCCGTCCGGCATCGGCGTCTCCTCCGAAATCAGAGCCGCACCACGACCGGAACACCTGTCCCGTGCCATTCCGGCGTGTCGGCGATGAGAGGAGAGTGCCGAAGTCGGGTTTCGGCCGATGCGGCTCGGTGTTTCGCCGCAGTGACGCGGTCGACGCGCCCGTTACGGGCAGGTGAACCACGGCAGGTGACGCGTACTGGACAGCGCGTGCTATACGCCGACGGCCGTCCGGACGGGGGGCGGACGGCCGTGGGCGACGGAGCGGCGGAGGGGTCAGACCACCGAGACGAACTCCGGGATGTCGTGCACCACCCGCTCGGCCAGCCGGTCCACCCCGGGGGCGCCGCGGAAGTCCCGGCTGGCGGCCTCGGAGGTCTTGCGGACCCGGGTGTTCAGCCGCTCGGAGCGCACCTTCTTGGCGATGTCGACCGCTTCCTCGCAGTACTTCGCGGCCTCCTCCGGCTCGCGCTGCAGCAGCCGCACCGAGGCCATCCCGACCAGGTTGAACGCGTAGGTGCGGACGTGGTCGCCGTCCTCCCGGAACCGGTCGACCGCCTCGGTGATCAGCGGCTCGGCGGCCTTGGCCATCGCCACCCCGCGGTCCGAGGTGTACGCCAGGTCCCGGTAGGAGTGGCCGTTCTCCGCGCACAGCTCGGCGTACGAGAAGAACCGCAGCCAGTTCGGCGAGTCCTCGTTGGTCTCCCGGATCTCGCTGAAGGTGTCCTCGGACAGCCGCACCGCCCGGGCGCACCGGTTGACCTCGCCGATGGTGGAGTACGCCCGCGCCTCCATCGCGTACAGCAGCGACTGCTGGCGGGCGGTGGCGGTGTCCCGGCTGCCGTACTGGGCGAGGTGGATCAGCTCCAGCGCGTCCTCGCCGCGGTTGAGGTGGATCATCTGCCGGCTCATGTCGGTCAGCACGTGCGCCCCGAACGGGCGGTCGCCGGCCTCCTTGGCCGCGTGCAGCGCCAGCACGTAGTACTTCTGCGCGCTCGGGTGCATGCCCACGTCGTACGACATGAAGCCGGCCAGGTGGGCGAGTTCGGCGGTGATCCGGAACAGCCGCTTGGTGGTCGTCTCGGGGTAGGTCTCCTGCAACAGGTCGGTGACCTCGTGGAGTTGGCCGACCACCGCCTTGCGGCGCAGGCCGCCGCCGTTCTGCGCGTCCCACTTCCGGAACATCTCGGTGGTCTGCTCCAGCAGTTGCATCTCCGGCTCGGACAGCCGTCCGGAGAACTGCTGGCCGCCGTTGGCCGCCGCCAGGATCGGGGTCGGCGCGCCGTTCGGGCCGGGCGTCAGCCAGCGCTGCATCGGCTCGATCAGCGCCGCGCCGGCCGTCAGCGCCAGCGAAGTGCCCAGGAAGCCGCGGCGGTTGAGCATCAGGTCGCTGCGCGAGTACTCGCTGATCGCCTGCACGGTCTGCTGCGGGCTCCACGGCAGGTCGACCCCGCTGCCGACGGTGGTCACCTGGACCACCGTGCGCAGGCCCAGGTCCTCGACCGAGACCACCGAGCCGAAGCGCTCCGAGAACAGCTCCGACATGATCTTCGGGATCGGCTCGCGCGGCTGTTCGCCGTCCAGCCACCGGCGCACCCGCGAGGTGTCGGTGGAGACGTGGTGCGCGCCGATCTGCCGCGCCCTGCGGTTCACTTGACGCGCCAGCTCGCCCTTCGACCAGCCGCTGCGCGTGAACCAGGAGCCCAGCTTCTCGTTCGGCTGCTTCTCACCCATGGGACCGTCCCCATCCCGCCCCGAACCCGGGGCCCCGCTTCGCCCTGACTCGTGTTCATCGCCGCCCGCGTGACCGGTCGGCTGCGTTCCGTATCCCGAACGTAGCGCGCCTCCGCCATCCGGGGGAGCAACGTCGGAGAAACGCCACCTTTCGCCACCCCCAAGAGTGAACTACCGGGCCGGCTACCGCGCTTCACTGGGAGTCAGCTCTGCATGACCCCGGCACATGCCCGGACCCGACGGAACCCGACGGAGGCACGCGTGCGGCAACGACGATCCGGCATCCGAAGCGCTGGTGCAAGGCGCCTGCTCGCCCGCGCCACCCGGATCGGTGTGCGCCGGTCCGCGCGCGCCTCCGGTGCACCACGCACCACGCGCCCATCGGACGACGCCCTGTCACCGTCCCGTAACCAGCGGCGACCGGAACCGGTTGGGGGTGGCATGGACAAGCTGTTCGGCACCCTGCGGCTCACCCCCCTCGGCGCCCGCCGCCGCACCCGGCCCACCGCGCTGCAGGCCGCCGCCGAGTACTCCGGGCGCTGGGGCTGGACGCTGGCCGTCGGCAGCCCGGCCCGGCTCGCCGCCCCGGCCGCCCCGACGGCCTGCGACTGCGGCGTCCCGCACTGCGCCGCGCCCAACCTGCACCACCTGGTCGGGCCGGTCATCGCCCCCGGCGCGACGGCCGCCGAGCTCGCCGCCCGATGTCCGGCCGACGCCCCGCTGCTGCTCCCGACCGGCCACCGGTTCGACGTCCTGGACGTGCCGGCCCAGCCCGGCCTGCAGGCCCTGGTCCGGCTCGAACGGATGGGCACCCAGGTCGGCCCGGTGCTGGCCTCCCCCGCCGGCCGGCTGCTGCTCTTCGTCGCCCCCGGCACCGCCGAACGCCTGCCCGACCTGCTCTACCGGATGGGCTGGGACGACGCCTCGCTCGACCTCGCCTGCCACGGCCTCGGTTCCTACCTGGCCGCCCCGCCGACCCCGCTCGGCCCACTCGGCCCGATGCGCTGGCTGCGCCGCCCCACCCCGGACAGCGCCCCGCCCGAGGCCCGCCTGCTGCTCGGCACCCTCGCCTACGCCTGCCACCGCACCCGCGCCCGCACCGCGGAGCTGGCCAGCTAGGCCCTGCGCACGGACGCACGACGAGGCCCGTCCGAGAGGGCGGTTCCCTCCCGGACGGGCCTCATCGAGGTGCGCCGGTGCGGCGGTACGTCAGCCCAGCAGCGCGTCCACGAACGCCCCCGGCTCGAACGGCGCGAGGTCGTCCGCGCCCTCGCCGAGGCCGATCAGCTTGACCGGCACGCCGAGTTCGCGCTGCACCGAGATGACGATGCCGCCCTTCGCGGTGCCGTCCAGCTTGGTGAGCACGATGCCGGTGATGTCGACCACCTCGGCGAACACCCGGGCCTGGACCAGGCCGTTCTGTCCGGTGGTGGCGTCCAGCACCAGCAGCACCTCGTCGACCGGGCCGTGCTTCTCGACCACCCGCTTGACCTTGCCGAGCTCGTCCATCAGGCCGGTCTTGGTGTGCAGCCGGCCGGCGGTGTCGATCAGGACGGTGTCGACGCCGTCGGCGATGCCCTGCTTGACGGCGTCGAAGGCGACGGACGCCGGGTCGCCGCCCTCGGGGCCGCGGACGGTGTGCGCGCCGACCCGTTCGCCCCAGGTCTGGAGCTGGTCGGCGGCGGCGGCGCGGAAGGTGTCGGCGGCGCCGAGCACGACCTTGCGCCCGTCGGCGACCAGGACGCGGGCGAGCTTGCCGGTGGTGGTGGTCTTGCCGACGCCGTTGACGCCGACCACCAGCACCACGGCCGGGCCCTCCTCGTGCTTGACCGAGCGGACGGTGCGGTCGGCCTCGGTGCCGATCAGCTTGACCAGTTCCTCGCGGAGCAGGCCGCGCAGCTCGTCGGGGGTGCGGGTGCCGAGCACCTTGACCCGGGTGCGCAGGTTGTCGACCAGCTCCTGGGTGGCGCCGACGCCGACGTCGGCGGTGAGGAGGGTCTCCTCGATCTCCTCCCAGGTGTCCTCGTCGAGGCGGTCCCGGGAGAGCAGGGTGAGCAGGCCCTTGCCGAGGGTGGACTGCGAGCGGGAGAGCCGGGAGCGCAGCCGCACCAGGCGCCCGGCGGTGGGCTCGGGCACCTCGATCGCGGGTGCGGCCTCGGCCTCTTCGGCGGTCGGCTCCCCGACGGCCGGCTCCTCGGCCGGCTCCTCGGCGACCGGGGCTTCCGGGGCCTGGGTGGCGCCGGTGGCGGCGGGCGGCGCGGTGGGTTCGGCGGCGCCCTCCGCGGGCTTCGCCGGGGCGGTCGCGGTGGTTCCCGGCTCCGGCTTCGCGGGCGCGGTGATGGTCGGCGGTCGGCTCGACCGGTCCAGTTCTCTGCGTCGTTTGCCGGAGACGACGAGTCCGGTGATCGCGCCGATGGCGACCACCGCAATGACAACGGCAAGGATCACGTATTCCATAACCCGTCCAGTATCACGTAGCGCCTATGCCGGGCCCGGCTGCGCGGGTTCCAGCGCTGTCCTGTGCTCCTGCTGCGGTGCCGCCGCCCGCGCCGGCGGCCGCAGCCGCTGGCTGATCACCTGGGAGATGCCGTCGCCCTTCATGGTGACGCCGTACAGGGCGTCGGCGGACTCCATGGTGAGCTTCTGGTGGGTGATGACGATCAGTTGGGAGCTCTCCCGCAGCTCCTCCATGATCCCGACCAGCCGCCGCAGGTTGGTCTCGTCGAGCGCGGCCTCGACCTCGTCCATCACGTAGAACGGGCTGGGCCGGGCCTTGAAGATCGACACCAGCAGGGCGACGGCGGTGAGCGAGCGTTCGCCGCCGGAGAGCAGCGAGAGCCGCTTGACCTTCTTGCCGGGCGGCCGGGCCTCGACCTCGACGCCGGTGGTGAGCATGTTCTCCGGGTCGGTGAGCAGCAGCCGGCCCTCGCCGCCGGGGAACAGCCGGGCGAAGACGCCCTCGAACTGGGCGGCGGTGTCGTGGTAGGCGGCGGTGAACAGCTGCTCGACCCGGGTGTCGACGTCGCGGACGATGTCCATCAGGTCGCGGCGGCTCCTGCGCAGGTCGTCGAGCTGTTCGCCGAGGAAGCGGTGCCGGGCCTCCAGCGCGGCGAACTCCTCCAGCGCGAGCGGGTTGACCTTGCCGAGCTGCTGGTGGGCGCGCTCGGCGGCCTTGAGCCGCCGTTCGACCTCGGCGCGGACGTAGGGGCGGGGCTCGCCGGGTTCCTGGCCGTCCTCGGGCGGCGGGGCGGGGACGGGCTGGTCGGGGCCGTAGCCGGCGAGCAGGTCGCCGCCCTCGATGCCGAACTCCTCCAGGGCCCGGGCCTCCAGCTGTTCGATCCGCAGCCGCTTCTCGGCGCGCAGCACCTCGTCGCGATGCCCGGCGTCGACCAGCCGGTCGAGTTCGGCCTTGAGGGTGCGGCCGTGCTCGCGGAACTGCCGCAGTTCGGCCTCGCGGGCGGCCCGGTCGGCCTCGACGGCGGCGCGTTCGGCCTCGGCGGCGGCGAGGGTCTCCTCGATCCGGCCGAGCAGGTGCCGGGCGCCGGTGGCGACGGCGGTGGCGACGGCGGACTCCCGGCGGGCGCGTTCGCGCCGTTCGGCGGCGCGGGCGCGGGCCTCGCGCTCGGCGCGGGCGGCCCGGTCGAGCTGGTCGGCGCGTCCGGCGAGGCCGCGCACCCGCTCCTCGTGGGTGCGGACGGCGAGCCGGGACTCCAGCTCGGTCTGCCGGGCGGCGGAGGCGGCGGCGGCGAGCCGGTCGCGTTCGGCGGGGTCGGGTTCGTCCTCGCCGCCGTCGGCGAGTTCCTCGGCGGTGGCGAGGCGTTCGGCGAGTTCCTCGGCGGCGGCCCGGGCCTCGGCGAGGCCGCTGTCGGCCTTGGCGGCGGCGGTGGCGGCGCGGTCGGCCTCGTCCCGGGCGGCCCGGGCGGCGCCGCCGGAGCGGCCGAGGGCGCCGGCGCGTTCGGCCCGGCGCTGCTCGTCCCGGCGACGCAGCGCGGCCAGTTGTTCGACCTCGGCGGCGCGGGTCTCGCGTTCGGCCCGGGCGGCGGCGAGTTCCTCGGCGGCCCGGGCGCAGCGGGTGTCGAGTTCCTCGATGCGGCGGGCGGCTTCGGCGACGGCGGCGCGGGTCTCCAGCGGGCTGGGCGCGCCGGGTGAGCCGCCGTGGGCGAGGGTGGCGGAGAGCAGGTCGCCGTCGCGGGTGACCGCGGTCCAGTCGGGGTGGCGGTCGATCAGCTGCCGGGCGGCGTCGAGGTCGTCGACCACGGCGGTGCGGGCCAGGATCCGCCGGGCGGCGGCGGCCACCTCGTCCGGTCCGCCGATCAGTTCCGCGGCCCGGCGCACGTCCGCGGGCGGGTCCACGGCGTCGTCCGCGGTCCGGTCGGCGATCAGCAGGGCGGCCCGGCCGCCGTCCCCGGCGCGCAGCCAGGCCAGTGCGTCGGCGGCGCGGGCGGGGTCGGTGGCGGCGAGGGCTTCGGCGGCGGGGCCGAGTCCGGCGGCCACCGCGAGCTCGAACCCGGGTGCGACGGTGAGGAGTTCGGCGGCGGGGCCGAGCACGCCGGGGCGGCCGAGCAGGGCGGCGCTGCCGTCCTTGCGGCGCAGGCCGAGGGCGAGGGCGTCGTGCCGGGCGGTGAGCGCGGCGCGTTCCTTCTCGGCGGCGGTGAGCGCCTCGCGGGCGGCGGAGAGCGCGCGTTCGGCGTCCCGGAGGGCTTCGCGGGCCTGCTGGTGGTGCTGTTCGGCCTGCTCCTCGCCCGCTTCGGACTCCTCCTCCTGTTCGCGGAGCCGCTGGTGCTCCCGGTCGGCGGCGTCGGCGCGCAGCCGGGCCTCGTCGCGGGCGGTGGCGAGCCGTTCGGTCTCGGCCCCGGCGGCGGTGGCGCGGGTGCGGGCGGCGGCGGCCCGGCCCTGCAGGCGGGCGAGTCCTTCGCGCCGGTCGGCGATGGTCCGGGCGGCCGCTCTGAGCCGCAACTCCTCGTCGGCGAGGGCGCGTTCGAGTCCGGTGCGGTCCTCGACGGCTTCGTCGAGGGCGTCCTGGGCCTGTTCCAGGGCGGCTTCGAGGGCGGCTTCCTCCGCGCGGACCCGTTCGGCCTCGCGTTCGAGGTCCTCCGGGTCGCGGCCGCGGCGCTCCTCCAGCTGTCCGGCGGTGGCGGCGGCCCGGATCCGGGCCTCGGCGAGCCCGGTGGTGCCGCGGGTGCGTTCGGCGAGCGAGGAGAGCCGGTACCAGGTCTGCCGGGCGGCTTCGAGGGCCGGTCCGAGCTGCTCGACCTGGGCCTCCAGGACGGCTTCGCGCTGGAGGGCGGCGGCGAGTTGCTGTTCGACGGTGGTGCGGCGGAGTTTGAGCGCGAGTTCGTCGGCGACCTCGGCCTCGACGGCGCGGCGCAGGGTGAGCAGGTCGTCGGCGAGCAGCCGCAGCCGGGCGTCGCGCAGTTCGGCCTGGATGCCGGCGGCGCGCCGGGCGATCTTCGCCTGGCGGCCCAACGGGCCGAGCTGGCGGCGCAGTTCGGCGACCAGGTCCTGGACCCGGTTGAGGTTGGTCTGCATCGCGTCGAGCTTCCGCAGCGCCTTCTCCTTGCGCTTGCGGTGCTTGAGGACGCCGGCCGCCTCCTCGATGAAGGCGCGCCGCCCCATCGGGTCGGCGTGCAGCACGGAGTCGAGCTGGCCCTGGCCGACGATGACGTGCATCTCGCGGCCGATGCCGGAGTCGGAGAGCAGTTCCTGGATGTCGAGCAGCCGGCAGACGGTGCCGTTGAGCGCGTACTCGCTGCCGCCGTTGCGGAACATCGTCCGGGTGATGGTGACTTCGGTGTAGTCGATCGGCAGGGCGCCGTCGGTGTTGTCGATGGTGAGGCTGACCTCGGCGCGGCCGAGCGGGGGGCGCCCGCTGGTGCCGGCGAAGATGACGTCCTCCATCTTGCCGCCGCGCAGCGACTTGGCGCCCTGTTCGCCCATCACCCAGGAGAGCGCGTCGACGACGTTGGACTTGCCGGAGCCGTTGGGGCCGACCACGCAGGTGATGCCGGGTTCGAAGCGCAGGGTGGTCGCCGAGGCGAAGGACTTGAACCCGCGCAGGGTCAGGCTCTTGAGGTGCACCCGACCGTCCTCCTCGCCGTACCGCCGGCCGCCGCCGCGGCCCACCGCTGGCGACTGTATCCGGCCGGGGTGCCGACGGGCCCTCAGGCGGTGGTTTGGGCACGCCGCGGGTCGGGCAATGTCCCAGCGACAGGACCGTCGTGGACACGACGAAGGGACGTCCGCCTCGGACGTCCCTTGCAGGCTGCCATCCCCTCGCGGGGAAGCTCAGCGCACGACTGCGTCGCTCACGAGGACCACGAGCGATCAGGTCAGGGCCGGCTCGCGCTGGTCCAGGTCGATGCTGCTGAGCAGCGAGTGCTCATCGGCGACGGCGGACAGCGCGTCGTTCTCGGCCTGGAGCTTGACCAGCTCGTTCTCCAGGTCCTGGACGCGCTGCTGCAGCCGTCGCATCTCGGAGAGCATTCGCGGGTCGGGGCCGCCGACGTACCCGAGAAGCGCCTTTGCCATGATGTGTGGTCCTCCACGCTGAGTGACCGAACCGTGTACGGTGGGTCTTGGGGGAAGGGATACGCACGCGCCTGCGCGCCGGACGTGCTGGCTGGGCACTACGAGGGCATCCGCTGGTGAGTGGCACACTCACAGGCGTGGCCCCGCCGGTTAAACGCAAACCTGTGCGCGGGTTTCCAGCGTCTCACCAAAGACCGTACGGGTCAACACGATCACCGCACGCTACCGCGCCCCTGTCACCTGCATGGCGGGAACCTCACACCATCGGCCGGGCTAGTGGATCACTACGTCTGCGGAGTCAACCACGAGTCTGCCCCGAAGGCAACCCTGTGACACCGGCAGTTGCCGGGGGCTCTCCTCCCACCGGCAACTGCGGTGTGCTCATCGGATCACGAAGCCCTGGTACCCGTCGCCCACGGCGGTCCAGATCTCGGTGACTCCACTGACCTGACCAGGCGTTCCGGGCCCGCGCAGCGCGGCGAGCAGCCGCTCGCAGTCGGCGCGCGACCCCTCGGCGACCACCTGGACGCGGCCGTCCCCGAGGTTGCTCGTGTAGCCCGTCAGCCCGATCTCCAGGGCCCTGGCCCTGGTCCACCAGCGGAACCCCACCTGCTGGACGCGGCCGCGCACCCAGATGGTGGCGCGGACGGACCGGCGGCTGTCGTGACCTTGCATGTGTCGACCATAGTCGGGCACTTCGGGGGCGCTCGGAACGGGCTTCACGCCCCTTCCACCGACCCTCCCCACCGGTGCGGCGCCGCGCTCCCCACGGACACAGGAGCCGGCGGCGCTACCGGCGCGGCTCGGCCAGCGCGTGCAGCGTCCAGCCCCGGCCGGCCGGGTCCAGCGGGGCGGTGGCGGCGGTGAACAGTTCGGCCGCCCGCCGGTAGGAGAGCCGTCCGCGCCCGGTGAGCGGGCAGCGGTCGCGCTCCGGGACACCGGCCGGGGCGCGCCGGCCGGTGAGGAACAGCGGGCCGGCGGTGCGGCCGGCCACCAGCAGCGGCAGCAGCCGGGCGGTGCCGCCGCGCCAGCGCAGCGGGCGCTCGCCGGCGGCGGTGCGGGCCTGACGGTTCGCCAGGTCGAGCCGGTCCACGTCCAGCGCCAGCAGCCGCTCGATCGGGGCGCCGCTCTCCCGCACCAGGTGCCACAGCACCTTCTCGCGCAGCGGCACCCGCAGCGCCAACACGGCCCGCACCCGATCCTCGCCGAGGCCGCCGGCCGGGCCCGCGGCGGTCGGGGCGGCGGTCGGCAGCGGGCGCAGCCCGGCGGCGGGGTCGGCGGACAGCCAGCCACGGGCGCACCACCAGCGCAGGGCCGCCCGCAGCGCGGAGAGTTCGCGGTTGGCGGTGCGCGCGCCCACCGCCGCGGCCCGCTCGGCGAACGCGGCGGCCACCCGGTCCGGTGCGTCCGGCCCGTCCAGCAGGGCGAGCGGCAGCACCGGCGGGGCGGCCCCCCGCCGGTGGGCGCCGGACGGCGGGGTGCGGACGACCAGCAGCCAGGCCCAGGTGTGCAGGGCGATCCGGTAGACCCGCCGGGAGCCGTCCGCGAGCGGGGCCCCCGCCAGGTAGTGCTCGGCCGCGACGGCGAACTCCACGGGTGTCATACCCGCAGTAAATCCTCTGGCGGACAGGCCGTCAACACTCGCTCCAACTGCGGTAAATCGCCGATTTACTGCGGGGGATCACGACCCTCCAAAAATTGATGCTGTCTCGCTCAACTTTTTCGCCGGAAGCCCTTGCCGGGCGGCCCGGCGGCGGGGCAGCCTGCCGGTCATGAAGTCGATTCCACGGCGGCTCGCCGTCCTGCGCGGGCGGGAGTTCCGCCTCTTCTTCACCGGGTACGCCGTCTCGCTGTTCGGCTCCTCGATGGCCTCGGTGGCGGTGGCCTTCGCGGTGCTGGACGGCGGGGGCGGCGGCTCCGGGCTCGGGGTGGTGATGACCGCCCGGATCGTGCCGATCGTGCTGCTGCTGGTGCTCGGCGGGGCGGCCGCGGACCGGCTGGGGCCGCGCCGGGTGATGCTCGGCTCGGACGCGCTGCGCTGCGCGACCCAGGCGGCCGCCGCGGCGCTGCTGTTCGCCGGGCACGGCACGGTGTGGGCGCTGGCCGCGCTGGCGGCGCTGTGGGGGCTGGGCGAGGCGGTGTTCCTGCCCGCGCTGGACGCGCTGCTGCCGCGGCTGGTCCCGGCCGCCGACCTGGCCGACGCCAACGCGCTGACCGGCATCGCCCGCAACGGCGCCGCGGTGGCCGGCCCGGCCCTGGCCGGGCTGCTGACCGCCACCGCCGGGTCGGGCTGGGTGCTGCTGATCGACGCCGCCTCGTACGCGGTGGGCCTGACCGCGCTGGCCCTGCTCCGCGTCCCGGTGCTGCCCGCCGGGGCCGGCGGCCCCGGGCTGGTCGCCGAACTCCGCGACGGCTGGGACGAGTTCCGCACCCGGCGGTGGCTGTGGGTGAGCGTGCTGCAGGGCTGCCTGTTCAACCTGCTGGTGTGGGCGCCGTTCCTGGTGCTGGGCCCGGTGCTGGCCCGCGAGCGGCTCGGCGGGGCGAGCGGCTGGGGCGCGGTGATGGGCGCCTACGGGGCGGGCGCGGTGCTGGGCGGGCTGGCGCTGCTGGGGCGGCGGACCCGGCGGCCGCTGCGCACGACCCTGGCGGTGACCGCGGGCTGGGCGCTGCCCTCGGGGACGCTCGCGCTGGGCGGGCCGCTGCCACTGGTGGTGCTGGCGGCGGCCGGGGCGGGGGTCACCTCGATCGTCTCCGGCACCCTGTTCTCCACCCTGGTGCAGCGCCACGTCCCGCCGCAGGCGCTGGGCCGGGTCGGCGGGTACGTGACGCTGGGGGCGTTCGCGTTCGGGCCGGTCGGGCTGGCGCTGGCCGGGCCGCTGGCCTCGGCGGTCGGGGCGGGGACGGTGCTGGGCTGGGGCGCGGCCTGGCAGTTGGTGTCCTGCGCGGCGGTGCTGGCGGTGCTGGGCCGCCGGGAGCCGGCCGCCGCCGAGGCGCCCCCGGAGGTGCGAACGGCCCCCGTCCCGGACGGGACGGGGGCCGGGGGCCGGGGGCCGTCGGAGCGCTGAGCGCTCAGCGCGGCCGGGGCGACGGAGCGCCGGGGTGTCGGCCGTCAGTCGCCGAAGCTCCCGAAGTCGCTGCCGCCGCCGAAGTCCCCGCCGCCACCGAAGTCCCCGCCGGAATCACTGCCGAAGTCGTTGCCGAAGTCGGCGGAGTTGAAGTCGGAGCCCGAGTACTCGCCGGCGTCCGCGCCGTCGTTGTAGTCGTACCCGCCGCCGTCGTGGTCGCCCGCGTAGGCGTAGCCGGGGGTGGAGAGCATCGAGCCGAGCATGGTGCCGACCAGCAGGCCGGGCAGCAGGCCGCCGCCGAAGTAGCCGCCCGCCCAGGGGCTGTAGGCCGGGCCGGCGTTCCAGTACGGCTGGTGGCCGTGCTCGGTCTCCACGGTGCGGATCGCCGGGTCCTGGCCGGCCGAGAGCCGGGCCGCGTCGTCGGCGCAGGCCGGGACGGAGCGCGGGGCGCCGCCCGGCGGGGCCCACTGCACGTCGGCGGTGGACGGGCCGTGCCGCGGGTCGAAGAAGCACGGGACGCGGCGCTCGGGCAGCGGGCGGCCCTCGCGGCGGGCGGCCAGGGTGGCCAGCGCGAACCGGCCCTGCTCCAGCGCCTCGGTCACCGGGCGGACGTCCTCGGGCTTCTTCGCCTCGTCCATGGTGCGCTTGGCGAGGTCGTAGGAGTCCAGCGCGCCGGTGTAGTCGGCGCGCTGGGCGTCGTCCGCGCCGGGGGCGCCGGGGTCGAAGTCGAGCCGGTCGAGCTCCTCGCCGAACGCGGTGATGTCCTCGTCCACCACGGTGCGCAGCTGGGCGAGTTCGGCCCGGACCTGCTCCTCCTTGCGCTTCCTGGCGCGGCGGAACAGCAGGAACACGCCGACGCCGAGCAGCGCGACCAGCAGCACCGGGACGAGGATCCAGGCGATCGAGGTGCTGTGCTGCGGGCCGTCGCCCTCGGTCTGCTTCGCCGCCCCGTCGACGAACTCGGTCAGGGTGGCGTTGATGTCCTTGGGGTTCGAGCGGAAGGCGGCGCCCGCGATCCGGTCGGTGGCGGCCCTGCCCAGCGCCTTGGCGTCGGAGTTGGCCTGGAACTGGTCGCCGCGCCAGATGCCGTAGACGCCGACGATGCCGACCTTGGTGCGCAGGTCGCCGAACAGGTTCTTCGTCGGGTAGGCGTCGCTGGCGGGCAGCACCGCGATGAAGATCGGCTTGTCCGCGTCCTTCAGCTTCTCGGCCAGCTTGTCCGCCTGGTCCTTGGAGAACCGGTCGTTCATCGCCGGGTCGACGTAGACCTGGACCTTCTTCAGGGAATCGGCCGCGTCGTTCAGCCCGGACGCCGAGGCGGGCGCGGACAGCCCGAGCACCATCAGCAGGGCGAGCAGCGCCGCCAGGACGGCGGCGGGCCCGGTGGCGCGGGAGCGGCGGAGCACAGTTCTCATGCTCCAGACCGTACCGGTCCACCGGTACGGTCCACGCCCTCCCCGAGTACTGTTCCCACCCCTGGGGCGCCCCCTACTCCAGGCCGAGACCGGCCCTCCGAACCCCCGCCGACCGGCCGGAGTTGGGACCGCGCGTGCCGCCCGGGGCGCCGGACCGGGCATAGTGGGGACGATCTTCCGCACCACCTGACAGGAGACCCCTGGTGATCCTCGGCCTCGTCACCGCCGTCGCGGCGTCCGCCTGCTACGGCACCGGGTCGGTCCTGCAGGCCCTCGGCGCCCGCCGCTCCGCCCGGCAGGAGGCGGCGGCCGGCACCGTCACCGAGCACGGCGGGCCGAGCCTGTCCTCGACCGCGAAGGCCGCCGTCACCTGGGAGTTCATCCTCGGCACGGTGCTGGACTTCATCGGCTTCGGCCTCGGCGCGCTGGCCGCCCGGCTGCTGCCGCTGTTCCTGTCGCAGACCATCATCAGCGCCAACCTGGTGATCACCGCGGTGCTCTCGGTCAAGCTGCTGGGCCTGCGGCTGCGCCAGTTGGAGTGGCTGTCGATCGGCGTCCTGTGCGGCGCGCTGGTGCTGCTCGCGGTGGCCGCCGGCCCGGAGGGCGGGCACGAGGCGGCCCGGGCCTTCCACTGGGCGCTGCTGATCGGCTCCGCGGTGCTGATCGCGGGCGGTTCGCTGATCGTCCGCCGGCTCGGTTCGAGCGGGGCGATCGTCGCGGGCCTGCTCTCCGGCCTGGGCTTCGGCGCCCTCGGCATCGGCGTGCGGATCCTGGACGGCGTGCAGCCGTTCGCCCTCGGCGCGCTGCTCGCCGACCCGGCCCTGTACGCCGTCCTGGTCGGCGGCCTCGGCGGCATGTACCTGCACACCGTCGCCCTGCAGATCGGCTCGGTCAACGGCGCGACCGCCGCCCTGGTCGTCGGCGAGACGGTCGTCCCCGGCGCCGTCGGCGTCCTCTGGCTCGGCGACTCCTCCCGGGCCGGCCTGGGCTGGCTGGCCGCCTCCGGCTTCGTCCTCGCCGTGGTCAGCGCCGTCGGCGTCGCCTACTTCGGCGAGGAGGGCGGCGCCCTGCACGCGGCCGCCGAGGAGGAGAAGACCTCCGCCGGGAAGGCCCGCTGACCGGGCGTGCTAGCGTCGTTCCCTCCCCGGGCGCCGGGTGAGGTCCCCCGGCAGGCCGCCATGACCGAACTGCTCGACGCGCTCGCCCGCGTGGACGCCGTCTTCGCCCCGTACGCCGCGCGGCCCTTCGCCCTCGACGGCTGCGCGTACTGCTACACCGCGGCCGACCTCGCGCTGCTGGCGGGTCCGCCGGCCCTGGTGCCCGACCGGCTGCTGCACGAGGCGGCCACCGAGGTGCCCGACCACTGGAGCGACTTCCCCGGCCTCTACCGCCGCCTGTTCCCCCGCGTCCTGCGCCGCGTCGCGCTGGACGGCGCCGGGCCCGATCCCGCGACGGTCGCCTCCCGGCTGCTGGCCGCCGGCTGGGGCGGGTGGCCCGAGCGCCCGGCCGTGGAACGGTTCCTGCGGGCCTGGTGGGAGCGCCTCGTGGAGCGGCCGTCCGAGCGGCGTCCGACGGAGGCGCTGGAGCTGCTCGTTCCGCTGACCGGCAGCCCCGTCCCGTGGCTGGAGCGGTGGACCGCCCACCCGGACGAGCGGCTCTCGCGGACCGTCGACCGCTGGCTGGAGCGCCGGCTGGAGGTGCGCTTCGGCCTCCACGACGAGGCCGGTGCCGCCCCGGCGGAGCTGGCGCAGGTGCTGCTCGCCCTCGGCCCGGACTTCCTGGGCGCCCACCGGCTGCGGGAGGTCGAGCGGATCGCCTGGAGTTGAGCGCGTGGCGGGTTCAGGCCCGGGGCGGGCGCTGGCACGTGGGGCAGGAGTAGCTGGAGCGGTTCATCCAGGGGTCGCGGCGCATCGGGGTGCCGCAGCGGCGGCAGGGTCGGCCCTCGCGGCCGTAGGCGTCGAGGTCGCGGGAGAAGTAGCCGCTCTCGCCGTTGACGTTGACGTACATCGAGTCGAAGCTGGTGCCGCCGACCGCCAGGGCCGCCGTCATGACGTCCCGGGCGTGGCCGAGGAGTTCGAGGGCGGCGGGGCGGGTCAGGGTGGCGGTGGGGCGGTCGTAGTGCAGGCGGCTGCGCCAGAGCGCCTCGTCGGCGTAGATGTTGCCGACGCCGCTGATCAGGGTCTGGTCGAGCAGGGCGCGCTTGACGGTGGTGCGCTTGGCGCGCAGGGCGCGGGCGAAGGCGTCGTCGTCGAAGCGGGCGTCGAGCGGGTCGCGGGCGATGTGGGCGAGCGAGAGCGGGGTGGACTCGAGGTCGTCGGCCTCGGCCTCCTCGACGGCCAGGCCGCCGAAGGTGCGCTGGTCGACGAAGCGCAGCTCGGTGCCGCCGTCGGCGAACCGGAGCCGGGCCCGCAGGTGCACGGAGTCGGCCATCTCCGGTTCCTGGACGAGGAGTTGGCCGCTCATGCCGAGGTGCCCGACCATGGACAGGCCGTCGCCGAGCGGCACCCACAGGTACTTGCCGCGGCGCTGCGGGGTGCCGAGGGTGCGGCCGCGCAGCAGCGCGGTGAACTCGTCGGCGCCGCCCGCCTGGCGGCGGACGGCGCGCGGGTGCAGCACCTGGACGTCGGCGACGGTGCGTCCGGCGGCCCAGCGGGCCAGGCCGCGGCGGACCACCTCGACCTCGGGCAGTTCGGGCACGGCGGCCGCCGGTCAGCCGAGGGCCGCGGCGGGGTCGCCGTCGGGCCGGCCGGCCTCGTGCTTGGCCTTGATGGCGCGCCAGGCGGACTCGGCGGCCTTCTGCTCGGCTTCCTTCTTCGAGCGGCCGCTGCCGGAGCCGTAGTCCTCGCCGGCCACCCGGGCGGCGGCGGTGAAGGTCTTCTCGTGGTCGGGACCGGATTCGGTGACCACGTACTCGGGGACGCCGATGCCGACGGCGGCGGTGAGCTCCTGGAGGCTGGTCTTCCAGTCAAGCCCGGCGCCGAGCTGCGCGGACTCCGCGATCAGCGGGTCGAACAGCCGGTGGACGAAGTCCGTGGCGGAGTCCAGGCCCTGGTCGAGGTAGATCGCGCCGATCACGGCCTCGACGGTGTCGGCGAGGATCGACGACTTGTCGCGGCCGCCGGTGCCCTCCTCGCCCTTGCCGAGCCGGATGAAGGCTCCGAGGTCGAGGCCGCGGCCGACCTCGGCGAGCGCGCGGGAGTTGACCACCGCGGCGCGGAGTTTGGCGAGCGTGCCCTCGGCGACCTCCGGGTGGAGGCGGTAGAGGGTGTCGGTCACCACGAGGCCCAGCACCGAGTCGCCGAGGAACTCCAGGCGCTCGTTGGTGGGCAGCCCGCCGTTCTCGTACGCGTACGAGCGGTGGGTCAGGGCGCGTACCAGAAGGGCGCGCTCGAGCGAGTAGCCGAGGCGCCCTTCCAGGACGTCGTATTCGGTCGAAGCCGGCCCACCGCCCTTGCCCCCGTTGGTCCCGGGGTTCGGCTTGCGGGTGGAACTGCCACTGTCCGACATCGATCCGTGCACCCCGCCGATCAGACCGAGAGGACCTGGCGACGGTTGTACGTGCCGCAGCTCGGGCACGCGATGTGCGCGAGCTTCGGCTCGTGGCAGCGGTCGCACGCCACGAGCGCGGGCGCGACGGCCTTCCAGTTGGAACGGCGGTGACGCGTGTTGCTGCGCGACATCTTCCGCTTCGGAACAGCCACGGTAAATCTCCTGGTTCTACGGCGAGGCCCTCACGGGCAGCGCTGTGTCTTATTCCTCGTCACCCTCGTCGCCGGGGGCGGCGGAGAGTCCCTGCAGGGCCGCCCACCTGGGGTCGGCGGCGTCGTGGTGGTGCGACGGGTCGTCGCTCAGGCGGGCCCCGCACTCGGAGCACAGACCCAGGCAGTCGTCCTGGCACACCGGCTGCAGCGGCAGTGCGAGCACCACCGCGTCACGCAGCACCGGCTGGAGGTCGAACAGGTCGCCCTCCAGGCGGTAAGTCTCGTCCTCGGACTCCTCGTCGAAGTCGTCCCCCGCAACCGCGCGGTGACGCTCCTCGGACTCCGGGTAGTAGTACAGCTCCTGGAAGTCGACCTCCAGGTCGTCCTCCACCGGCTCCAGGCAGCGGGAGCACTCGCCGGTGACGTGGGCCTCGGCGGTGCCGGTGACCAGCACGCCCTCGACCACCGACTCCAGGCGGAGCTCCAGCGTGATCTCGCTCTTCTCGGGAACGCCGATCACGTCCGCGACGCCCAGCTCCGCCGGGGCCTCCAGGGTGCGGGAGACCTTGCGCAGCGAACCGGGGCGACGGCCGAGCTCATGCGTGTCGAACACGAGCGGGTCGCGGTGGTCGAGGCGGTTCAAGGTGTCCTGACTTCCTGGTGGCGGCGCGCATTCCTGCGCGGCGCGGAGTTTCGGTTTCTGCGGCGGCCCGGCGAGCGGGCGCACGGCGAACCCGGCGCGAACAGGCCGGAGTGGTCAGACTACCGGAGAGTCCGCGCCGAACCCAACTCGCCCCTCAGCGGCCGCCGAGCTCCCGCAGCCGGGTCATGTCGATCATGCTGGTGTCGAAGAAGCTGGTCTCGTCCAGCCCGGCCTGCTGCTGCGGCAGTTGCGCCTGCTGCTGGGGCTGCTGCTGGTAGCCGTACGGGTCGACGGGCAGCGGGTTGCCCCACTGGTCGAAGCCCTGCGGCTGCTGGTACTGCGGCTGCTGCTGGTAGTACGGGTCGACCGGCTGCTGCTGCCCGTAGGGCTGGCCGTACGGGTCGGTCTGCGGGGCCGCCGCCGGGTCGTAGCCGCCGCCGTACGCCTCGGCGTACTGCGGGGCCTGCTGCTGTCCGTACGGGTCCTCGCCGGGCTGCGGCTGCCCGTACGGGTCCTCGCCGGGCTGCTGCCAGCCGGCCGCGGCCGGGGTCTGCTCGGGCCAGCTCTGCTGCTGCGGGACGTCCGCGTACCAGTTCTGCGGGTCCTCGGGGGCGGCGCCGTCGGCGAAGCCCGCGGCCACCGCCTCGGCCCGGTCCTTGAGCTGCTGGGCCTCGTCGGCGGCGGCCAGGTAGGCGCCCAGCTCGTCGATCGGGGCCTTGCCGAGCAGCTTGTCGCGGCCCTTGCCGACCGCCTCCAGGGTGGCCGAGAGCACCGCCTCCAGGGTGGCCAGCTTCACGTCGACGTACTCGTCGGCCTCCGGGCTGGGGCTGGTCCGCGGCCGGAACTCCTCGCCGTCCTCGGCGCCGTCCTGCTCCGGCTCGTACACGCCGGAGTCGCCGCGCAGCTTCTGTCGGCCGCGGCCGACCGCGCCGAGCGTCTTGGTGAGGACCACCTCGAAGTTGGCCAGCTTGGAGTCGACGTAGTCGTCGGCCTCGGCGAGCTTGGTCTGCACCTCGGTGCGGGCCTCGGCGAGCACCCGGTCCGCCTCGGCCTGGGCCTGCCGGACCACCTCGGTGTCGGAGATCAGCGAGCCGCGCTCGTCGTGCGCGCCGCGGATGATGTGGTCGGCCTGCGCCTGGGCGTCGGCCACCATCTGCTGATGGTCCGCCACCACCGACTGCGCCTGGGCGAGTTCGGCGGGCATCGCCTCCCGCAGGTCGCGGAGCAGGCCGGTCAGCTCGGCGCGGTTGACCACGCAGGACGACGACATCGGCATCGCCTTCGCCTTCTCGACCACGGCGATGATCTCGTCGAGTTTCTGCTGCACGTCCACGGGCGTCTTCAGTCTTTCCGTGTGCCGCCGAGGTGCGGCGGAGGCAGTGCTCCGGGGGTCGCTGGCTGCGGCCCCGGGGCCGGGAGTATCAAGACTGTACGGCCACCTGCCCCACCGCTCACAACGCCCGGTCAGTTGCGGCGTTCGGCGATCCGCTCGACCAGTCGCCGGTGCACCGCCCCGGGCAGCAGGTGCGAGACGTCGCCGCCGAGCGAGGCGACCTCCTTGACCAGGCTGGAGGACAGGAAGCTGTACGTCGGCGAGGTCGGCACGAACAGCGTCTCGACGCCGGTGAGCCCGTGGTTCATCTGGGCCATCTGGAGTTCGTAGTCGAAGTCGCCGGCCGCCCGCAGGCCCTTGATGATCGCCGGGATGCCGCGCTCGCGGCAGAAGTCCACCAGCAGGCCGCTGTGCGACTCGACCTTGATGTTGCCCAGGTGGGCGGTGGTCTCCTCGATCAGGGCGATCCGCTCGTCGATCGAGAACATGCCCTGCTTGTTGCGGTTGATCAGCACCGCCACGTGCACCACGTCGTACAGCTTGGAGGCCCGCTCGATGATGTCGAGGTGTCCGTTGGTGATGGGGTCGAAGGACCCCGGACAGACGGCGCGGCGCATGCGTGTGCTCCCTTGTGGGGCGGGATGTTCTGCTACGAGTCTTGATCAGCCCCGGTAGCGGCGCGACCGTACCAGAGCGTGCCCTCGCCGTACTTGCGCGAGCGCAGCCCCTCGAAGCCGTCCGGCCAGCCGAACTCGCCGCCCCGGGTGCTGCGTTCCACGGTGACGAGAACGTGCTCGGACAGCCAGCCCCCCGAGCGGAGTGTGACCAGCATCTCGCGCAGCGCGGCGTCCTCCACCGCGTACGGCGGGTCCAGGAACACCAGGTCGTACGGCTCGGCCGGCGGCGGCCCCGCGACCACCTTCTCTGCCTTGTCGGCCCGCACCTCCGCGCCAGGCAGCCCCAGCGTGCGGACGTTCTCCCGGACGGTGCGCACCGCGCTCGCGTCCGCCTCCACCAGCAGGGCGTGCGCGGCCCCGCGGGAGAGCGCCTCCAGCCCGACCGCGCCGCTGCCCGCGAACAGGTCGAGCATCCGGGCCCCGGCGACCGGCCCGAACAGCGCCTCGACGGTGGAGAACATCGCCTCCCGCGCCTTGTCGGACGTCGGGCGGGTGTTCCGGCCGGGCGGCGCGGCGAGACGGCGGCCTCCGGCACGGCCGGCGATCACGCGAGGCATGGCGTTGGGTCCTTTGCGGGTGGGAGGGACTGCGCGCCCGACCCTAGCCGACGGATCGGCCCGGGCCGGGCGCGCGCCCGCTCACTCCCCCGCGGCGGTCACTCGTTCGCGGCGGCGCCCAGCAGCGTCGGCGACGCGTAGCGCGACCAGGACAGGCAGCCGTCGGGCGGGCAGTACTCGGGGCGGCGCGGGTCGTGCCCGAGCTCGCGCAGCTTGGTGCGGACGGAGTCGGGCGTGCGGCCGTAGCGGGCGGCGATCCGGGCGATGGTCTCGCCCTCGTGGAAGCGCCGGACCAGTTCCTCCTCGTGCTGCGGCACCCAGGGGGCGCCGTGGCCGGGGTAGAGCTCGCGCAGCACGTCCCGGTCGGGGATCGGCTCGGAGACGTCGGCGACGATGGCCAGCGCGCGCAGGGCGCGGTTGAGTGCGATGCGCAGGGAGGCGACGTCCTCGACCGGGAGGCGGAGCTTCCCGGAGGCGACCGGGTTGGCGGAGTTGCCCTCGCGCCAGCCGGTCAGGGTGAGGGTGACTTCGCGGTCGTCCTCGCTGGCGACCTCGATCCGGAAGACCTTGTCGCCGAGCGGGAGCTCGTTGAGGTGACGGAATGCCATGCAATGACCCCCAATTCTCGCGCCGGGGACGCGACTTGGAGTGCGCCCCGAACAACTACATTCTCTCCCGGGGCACTGACAACCACAGGTGTCCGAACGACCCGCCTCAGCCCTTCTCCAGGTACTCCGCGCGGTCCTCGTCGAGCAGGCTCTCCAGCGCGGTGCGCAGCTCGGGGTGGGCCTCCAGCGCGGGGTCGGCGGCGACCAGCCGGGTGGCCTCGGCCCGGGCGGTGGCGATGACGTCCTCGTCCTCCAGCACCGAGAGCACCTTGAGCGAGGACTTCACGCCGGACTGGGCCTGGCCGAGCACGTCGCCCTCGCGGCGCTGTTCGAGGTCGATCCGGGAGAGCGCGAAGCCGTCCAGGGTGTCGGCCACCGCGTCCAGCCGGGCCCGGGCGGCGCTGGCCGCGGGCATGTCGCTGACCAGCAGGCAGAGCCCGGCGGCGGAGCCGCGGCCGACCCGGCCGCGCAGCTGGTGCAGCTGGGAGACGCCGAACCGGTCCGCGTCCATGATCACCATGACGGTGGAGTTCGGGACGTTGACGCCGACCTCGATCACGGTGGTGGCGACCAGCACGTCCACCTCGCCGGCCGCGAACCGGCGCATCACGTCGTCCTTGGCCTCGGGGGCGAGCCGCCCGTGCAGGACCTCGATCCGCAGCCCGGCCAGCGGCCCCTCGGCGAGCTTCTCCGCGGTCTCCACCACGGCCAGCGGCGGCCTGCGCTCCTCGCCGTCCGCCCCTCCCACCTCCTCGGGCTCCTCCTTGCGCTTCTTCTTCCCCTTCGCCGGCTCCTCCTCGTCCCCGATCCGCGGGCAGACCACGTACGCCTGGTGCCCCTTGCCGACCTCCTCGCGGACCCGCTCCCAGGCCCGGGTGAGGAAGTTGGGCTTCTCCAGGGCCGGGACGACGTGGGTGGAGATCGGCGAGCGGCCGGCGGGCAGCTGGTCGAGGACGGAGGTCTCCAGGTCGCCGAAGACCGTCATGGCGACGGTGCGCGGGATCGGCGTGGCGGTCATCACCAGCAGGTGCGGGGGCTGCTCGCCCTTGGCCCGCAGCGCGTCGCGCTGCTCGACGCCGAAGCGGTGCTGCTCGTCGACGACGACCAGGCCGAGGTCGGCGAACTGCACCTTGTCCTCGATCAGGGCGTGCGTGCCGATCGCGATGCCGGCCTTGCCGGAGGCCATGTCGAGCAGTGCGCCGCGGCGGGCGGCGGCGCCCATCGAGCCGGTGAGCAGGGCGACCCGGGTGCCGATCTCGGAGCCGCCGATCATGCCGGCCTCGGCGAGGTCGCCCATCATCTCGACGATCGACCGGTGGTGCTGCTGGGCCAGCACCTCGGTCGGGGCCAGCAGCACGGCCTGCCCGCCGGTGTCGACCACGGCGAGCATGGCGCGCAGCGCGACCAGCGTCTTGCCGGAGCCGACCTCGCCCTGCAGCAGCCGGTGCATGGGGTGTTCGGTGGCCAGGTCGGCGAAGATCTCGGCGCAGACCTTGCGCTGGCCGTCGGTGAGCGTGAACGGGAGCCGGGCGTCGAAGGCGTCCAGCACCCGGCCGGGGACGGGACGACGGGGGACGGCGGGCAGCGCGGAGTCGGCGGCCCGGCGCTGGGCGAGGGCGACCTGGAGGACGAACGCCTCGTCCCAGCGCAGCCGGTTCTGGGCGCGCTCCTTCTCGGCCTGGCTGTGCGGGCGGTGGATCAGCTCCAGCGCCTCGGGCAGCGGGATCAGGTCGTGCTCGGCGCGCAGGTCGGCGGGCAGCGGTTCGCCGACGTCGGCGAGGTGCTTGGTGAGGGCCATCTCGACGCAGAGCGAGAGCTTCCAGCTGGGCAGCTGGGCGCTGGCCGGGTAGACCGGGATGAGCCGGCCGGCGAACTGCTCCGCCGCCGAGGTGCCCTCCTCGCTGTCGATCAACTGGTAGTCGGGCGAGGCGAGTTGGCGGGTGCGGTTGAACAGGCCGACCTTGCCGGCGAACAGGCCCTGCAGGCCGGGCTTCAGGTCCTTCTGCCGCCAGCCCTGGTTGAAGAACACCAGCGAGAGCCGGGAGCGGCCGTCGGTGACCACCACCTCCAGCCGGTCGCCCTTGCGGCCGCGGAACGGGATCAGCGTGACCTTCTCGATCCGGGCCAGCACCGTGACGTGCTCGTCCACCTCCAGCTCGTCCAGGCTGGTGAGCTGCCCGCGCTCGACGTACCGGCGCGGGTAGTGGTGCAGCAGGTCGCCGACCGTGCGCAGCTTGAGACTGTCGGCCAGCGCCTTCGCGGTGCGGTCGCCGACCAGTTCCTTCAGCGGTTCATCGAGAGCGCCCATCGCACCATTCCACACCACCGGACCGACGCTCCCGGTCTCACTCCACCCCGATGAGCAGCGGTGCGGCCTCCCGGCCGCCCGGGTAGGCGACGGTGTCGACCTCGGGGCGGGTGCGCCGGGCGTGCGCGATCAGCCGGTCGGCGAGTTCCTCGGGGGCCTCCTCGCCGAGCACCAGGGTGACCAGTTCGCCGCCGGCCGCGAGCATCCGGTCGAGCACGCCCAGGGCCGTCCCGGTGAGGTCGGCGCCGATCACCGCGACGTCGCCGTCGATCAGGCCGAGCACGTCGCCGGCCTGGCAGACGCCCGCCATGGTCCAGGACTCGCCCTCGGCGACGGCCAGTTCGGCGTACCGGGTGGCGCCGGCCGCGGAGGTCATCGCCACCACGTCCTCGTCGAAGCGCCGCCCGGCGTCGTGCACGGCCAGCGCGGCCAGGCCCTGCACCGGGGAGCGGGTGGGCAGCACGGCGATCCGGACGCCCTCCTCGCGCAGCTGGTCGGCGGCGGCGCCGGCGGCGGCGCGCAGTTCGGGGTCGTTGAGCAGCAGCACCACCTCGCGGGCGCCGCAGCGGTGCACGGCGGCGACCAGTTCGGCGCTGGCGGGCGGGCGGTCGGGGTCGGCGGCGAGCACCACCGAGCCGGCCTGCTCGCACAGCTGGGCCAGTCCGCTGCCGGTCACCACGCTGAGCACGGCCCGGCCGTGCGAGACGGTCTCCTCGCGTTCCCCGGACCGGGCCGCGGCCTCGGCGAAGTGGGTGATCCTGATCCGGTGCGGCCGCCCGGCCTCGACGCCCGCCTCGACGGCGGCGCCCGCGTCGTCCACGTGCACGTGGACGTTCCACAGGCCGTCGCCGCCGCCGATCACCAGCGAGTCGCCGAGCCGTCCCAGGCGTTCGCGCAGCAGCGGGAGCTGCCCGTCCTCGGCCTCCAGCAGGTAGATCACCTCGAACGCCGGGTGGCCGGAGCCGGGCGGGCGCTCGTAGCTCTCGCAGCCGTCCACCACCAGCGGGTCGATCTCGCGGCGCAGCGCGACCGGGCCCATCGGCTGCTGCCCGGAGACGGCGTCCACCAGCGCGCCCAGCACGGCGACCAGGCCGCGGCCGCCCGCGTCCACCACGCCCGCCTCGGCCAGCGCGGACAGCTGGTCGGGGGTGAGCAGCAGCGCCTGCCGGGCCGCCCGGTACGCCTCCCGGGCCTGTCCGGTCAGGCCGTCGGCGCCGGTGGCGGCGTCCGCGGCGGCGGCGGCGACGGTCAGCAGGGTGCCCTCGACCGGCTGGGCGACCGCCCGGTACGCGGAGCGGGCGCCGTGGTCGAGCGCGGCGGCCAGCTCGCCGCCGTCGGAGAGCACTTCGGCCAGGCCGCGCAGCCACTGGGCGAGGATCACGCCGGAGTTCCCGCGCGCGCCGATCAGCGCGCCGCGGGCGGCGGCGGCCGCGGCGACGGCCAGTTCGGGTTCCTCGGTGGCGGCGAACACCGCGTCCAGCGCCTCGGCGGCGGACTCCACGGTCAGGTAGAGGTTGGTCCCGGTGTCCCCGTCCGGAACCGGGTACACGTTCAGCGCGTCGATCTCCTCGCGGGCCTGGCCGAGGGCGGCCAGCGCGAGCCGGCACCAGGTGCGGACGGCCGGGGCGTCGAGGGTGTCCAGCACCAGGTCTCCTCCGGATGAACGCCACGGGAACGCGAAAGGACGCGGTGGCGAGGGGCGATGCTGGCAGGTTATCGGCCCGCGCGGGGGTGCCGGTCGCAGGCTCGTGCCCAGCTCGGGGGAACGATCACCCCCGCGATCGTGGTAGTTTCGTTGAGCGGGAGTCACCGTTGTATGCTCTCCCGGTTGCCTGGAGCACCCCGGGCTAGTTCAAGTACCTGATCTGAAGTCTTGGAGTGACTCCTGTGGCTGCCAACTGTGACGTCTGCGGCAAGGGCCCGGGCTTCGGCAACAGCATCTCCCACTCGCACCGCCGCACCCCCCGTCGTTGGAACCCCAACATTCAGACGGTGCGCGCTGTGATCGGGCGGACGCCGAAGCGGCTCAACGTCTGCACCTCGTGCATCAAGGCCGGTAAGGTCTCGCGCTGACGCGCAGACCGGTACGCCGGTCACCAGCTTTCCCCGAAAGCCGACCACACCCCTCCGGGGGCCGTGGTCGGCTTTCGGCTTTTGCTTCCAGGGGCCCGGGGAACGGCGGGCTCGTGCTGCTGGCGGCCGGAGCCCGTCGGAGTGTCCGTGCTGCTGCGTGCCGTAACAGAACCGGAAGCCGATGCGCGCAACGGCAGTGAACCGTCAGCAGCCACGGCCTCGCCGTTCCCCGAGCCCCTGATTTACTTCCTGGCCTGCCAGAAGTGGTCCACCGGCCCGATGCCGGCGCCGAGCGCGAAGCCGTGCGCGATGGCGCCGGTGACGTACGCCTTGGCGTGGGCGACGGCTTGCGGCATCGGGTCTCCGAGGGCGAGCCGCGCGGCGATCGCGCTGGCGAGGGTGCAGCCGGTGCCGTGGGTGTGCCGGTTGTCGTGGCGGGGGGCCCGGTACCAGTGGGCCTCGCCGTCGGGGGCGAGCAGCAGGTCGGCGGCCTCGCCCTCCAGGTGGCCGCCCTTGACCAGCACCCAGTCGGGGCCGAGGTCGCGCAGCGCCTTCGCGGCGTCGAGCATGTCGGCCTCGCCGGTGACGGTGCGCCCGGTGAGCTGGGTCACCTCGTGCAGGTTGGGGGTGGCGAGGGTGGCGACCGGCAGCAGCCGGGTGCGGAGGGTGTCGACGGCGTTCGCGGCGAGCAGCGCGTCGCCGTGCTTGGAGACGCCGACCGGGTCGACCACGACGGGGGCGGGGGCGTCGGCGAGCAGCGCGGAGACGGTCTCGACGAGTTCGACCGAGGCGAGCATGCCGGTCTTGACGGCCTGCACGCCGATGTCGTCGACGACGCTGCGGTACTGGGCGCGGACGGCTTCGGCGGGCAGTTCCCAGTAGCCCTGGACGCCGAGCGAGTTCTGCGCGGTGACGGCGGTGATGATGCTCATGCCGTGGACGCCGAGGGCGAGCATGGCCTTGAGGTCGGCCTGGATGCCCGCACCGCCGCCGCTGTCGGAGCCGGCGACGGTGAGGACTCGGGGCGGGGCGGCGGCGAAGGTGCTCATGCGCCCCAACCTACCGACCCGCCGTCGGCGTTCAGAGCACGGCCTCGGATTCGGTCCAGCGGTCCTGCGGGACGGTCTTGAGCTGGACGACCGCGTCGGCGATCGGGGTGAGGTGGATCTCGGTGCCGCGCAGCGCGGTGAAGTGCCCGAACGCGCCCTTGTGGACGGCCTCGACGGCGTGCCAGCCGAAGCGGGTGGCGAGCACCCGGTCGAGCGCGGTGGGGGTGCCGCCGCGCTGGGTGTGGCCGAGGATGACCGGCCGGGCCTCCTTGCCGAGCAGGTTCTCCAGTTCGATGGCGAGCCGGGTGCCGATGCCGCCGAAGGTCTGGTGGCCGAACTGGTCGACCCGGCCGTGCTCGAAGCGCAGCGTGCCGGGCAGCGGCTGGGCGCCCTCGGCGACGGCGATGATGGCGAACTTCTTGCCGCGCCGGAAGCGGTCCTCGATCATCCGGGCGACCGCCTCGATGTCGAAGGGCTTCTCGGGGATGAGGATGCCGTGGGCGCCGCCGGCCATGCCCGCGGTGAGGGTGATCCAGCCGGTGTGGCGGCCCATCAACTCGACCACCATGACGCGCTGGTGGGACTCGGCGGTGGTCTTGAGCCGGTCGATGGCCTCGGTGGCGACGTGCACGGCGGTGTCGAAGCCGAAGGTGACGTCGGTGGCGTCGATGTCGTTGTCGATGGTCTTGGGGACGGCGACGACGGGCAGCCCGGCGTCGCTGAACAGCTTGGCCGCGGTGAGGGTGCCCTCGCCGCCGATGGCGATCAGCGCGTCGATGCCGAGGCCGGCGGCGAGTTCGCGGGAGTTCTCGACGGCCCAGCGGATCTTCTCGCGCTGGACCCGGGCGGAGCCGAGGATGGTGCCGCCCAGGGTGAGCAGTCCGGTGACGTCCTCGTGCGAGATCGGTCGGGCCCGGCCCTCGATCAGGCCGAGGAAGCCGTCCTCGATGCCGAGGATCTCGTCGCCGTGCACGTCGGTGCCGCGGTGCACGATCGAGCGGATGACCGCGTTCAGGCCGGGGCAGTCGCCGCCGCTGGTGAGAACGCCGATTCGCATGGTGGCTGTGCTCCTGCTCCGGGGGGCGCGCCCCCGCGTCCGTAGGTGGACCGGACCGTCGACGCTGCCGGTCCGCCCGACAGTCGCCACCCTACGCGCTCGGGGGCGTACCGCCGGGTAGCCACCAGGGCGGGCCGCGGCCTACTCCTCGGCGAAGTGGTCCCAGCCCGCGGTGCGGTCCCAGGGGGCGCCGTCCACGGTGACGGTGCCGCCGCGGCCGGGCCGGGCGGTCCGGACCACCTCGCCGATCACCCGCCAACGGGCGGGCAGCGGCGCGGACTTGGGGAAGGTGGCGACGATCGCGTGGTCCTCGCCGCCGGAGAGCACCCACACCAGCGGGTCGACGCCGACGGCCTGCCCGATGTCGGCCATCTGCGCGGGGACGTCGAAGTCGGCGGCCCGCAGGTCGATGTCGACCTCGCTGGCCCGGGCGACGTGGCCGAGGTCGGCGACCAGGCCGTCGGAGACGTCGACCATGGCGGTGGCGCCGAGCTCGCTGGCGGCGGGGCCGGCGTGGTACGGCGGTTCGGGGCGGCGGTGCGCCTCGACGAAGGCCCGCGGGGAGCGGAAGCCGCGCTGCAGGACGGTCAGCCCGGCGGCGGACCAGCCGAGCCAGCCGGTCACCGCGACCACGTCGCCGACCTGGGCGCCGGAGCGCACCACCGGGCGGCGGCCCTGCAGGTCGCCGAGCGCGGTGATGGCCAGCGTGATGGTGTCGCCGCGCACCACGTCGCCGCCGACCACGGTGGCGCCGGCCACCTGGCACTCGTCGCGCAGGCCGTCCATCAGCTCGGTGGCCCAGGTGGTGGGCAGGTCGGCGGGGGTGACCAGGCCGAGCAGCAGCGCGGTCGGGACGGCGCCCATCGCGGCGATGTCGGCGAGGTTCTGCGCGGCGCACTTGCGGCCGACGTCGTACGCGGTGGACCAGTCGCGGCGGAAGTGCCGGCCCTCGATCAGCACGTCGGTGGTGGCCACCACCCGCCCGTCGGGCGCCTTGACCACGGCCGCGTCGTCGCCGGGCCCGAGCTCCACCGCCGGGGTCATCGGCAGCCGTGCGGTCAGCTCCCGGATGAGCCCGAACTCGCCGAGTTCGCCCACGGTCCCCTGCATTCAGCCCGTCCTTCCGCGTTCCCCGTTGTCCGATTGTCGTCCTGCTCCCCCGCCTGCGGAGGCGGCGGCACCGCCGCCTCCGCGCGCAGCGTACGCCTTTCGGGCCCCGCGGGGTCTCCCCCGTCCGTGCCGTCGCGCGGTAGCGTGGTGATCAGACTGCCGGTCAGCAACTCCCCCCACCCAGCCGCCTGGAGGTCCCCCGTGGTGCAGGCGTACATCCTGATCCAGACCGAGGTGGGCAAGGCCACCTCGGTGGCCGAGTCCATCGCCGGGATCACCGGAGTGATCACCGCCGAGGACGTGACCGGCCCGTACGACGTGATCGTCCGGGCGGAGGCGGAGTCGATCGACGAGCTGGGCCGCCTGGTGGTGGCCAACGTGCAGCGGGTGGAGGGCATCACCCGCACCCTGACCTGTCCGGTGGTGCGGCTGTAAGCCCTCCGTCCACCGGGCGGGATAAGCCCGCTTACCATCGTGCGGTGGCTTCCCGTGACCTGCTGAACCGCCTGCCCGCCCCGGTGCGCTGGCTGGCGCTGCCCGCCGCGCTGCTCGGCTGCACGGCCTGGATGGTGGTCTCCTGGGGCGGCGATCCGGACGTCCCCGCGCCCTCGCAGGACGCGGAGACCGCCCGGTACTGCGCGGCGCTGCACGCGGCGCTGCCCGCCGAGGTGCTCGGCCGCCCGCGCAGGGACCCGTCCCCGGCCTCGCCGTACACCGCGGCCTGGGGCTCCTCCCCGCGCACCGTGATGACCTGCGGCGCCGACCGGCCGGACCTGCTGAACGACACCGAGCGCAAGGGCCCGTGCGTCGACGAGGTCGGCTGGGGCCTGACCGAGGACGGCGCCGGCGGCTACCGGTTCGCCACCGGGATGCGCAAGGCGTACGTGGTGGTGGAGGTCCCGGCGGGCGCGTACCCGAACTACGCGGACCCGCTGGGGTCGTTCTCCGACGCCATCCGGGCGACCGTCCCGCGGATCGACGGGACGGCCGACTCGGACTGCCTGGACGACGCCTCCTGAGCGGCGGCCGCCCGGCCGGGGCCTAGCGCAGGCCGGTGGAGCGGCGCAGCGCGGCGGCCAGCAGGCGGTCGATCAGCTCGGCGTAGGGCACGCCGGTGGCCTCCCACATCTTCGGGTAGGCCGAGATCGGAGTGAAGCCGGGCATGGTGTTGACCTCGTTGACCATCCACCGGCCGTCGGCCAGCAGGAAGAAGTCGACCCGGGCCAGGCCCTCGCAGCCGAGGCCCTCGAACACCTCGACGGCCTGCCGGCGGATCTCCGCCCGCTCGGCGTCGGTGAGGTCGGCGGGGATGCGCACCTCGGAGGAGTCGATGTACTTGGCCTCGAAGTCGTAGAACTCGAAGTCCCCGTCGACCAGCACCTCGGCGGGCACCGAGGCGCGCGGGCCGTCCTCGAACTCCAGCACGCCGCACTCGATCTCGCGGCCCTCGACGCCCTTCTCCACGATCACCTTCGGGTCGTGGCGGCGGGCCTCCTCGACCGCGGCGTCCAGGTCGGCGAGGTCCTTGACCTTGGTGATGCCGATCGAGGAGCCGGCCCGGCAGGGCTTGACGAACAGCGGCAGGCCGAGCGCGGCGATCCGCTCGCGGGCGGCGGCCCGGCCGGCCTCGGACTCCCACTCGCGCGGCTTGAGCACCGTGTACTCGCCCGCGTACAGGCCGAGCGACTCGATGATCCGCTTGGTGAACTCCTTGTCCATGCCGACCGCGGAGGCCAGCACGCCGGAGCCCACGTACGGGACGCCGGAGAGCTCCAGCAGGCCCTGCAGGGTGCCGTCCTCGCCCCACGGGCCGTGCAGCAGCGGGAGCACCACGTCGACCTCGCCGAGGACCTTCGGCGCGGCGCCGGGCTCGCTCCACACCACCTCGCGGTTGCCGGGGGCGGCGGGCAGCACGACCTGGCCCTCGGTGGACTCGGCGACCTGGTCGACGTCCGGCATCCGGCCGTCGGTGATGGCCATCCGGGCCGGTTCGTCGCCGACCAGGGCCCAGCGGCCCTCGTGGGTGATGCCGATCGGCAGCACCTCGTACTTGCTGCGGTCGATCGAGCGCAGCACGCTGGCGGCCGTGACCACGGACACGCCGTGCTCGGAGCTGCGGCCGCCGAAGACGATCGCCACGCGCGGCTTGGCCGCCTGGTTCGGGGAGGTCTGTTCGATGCTCATAACGGCGTTGAGACTACCGTCCGATTCCGGTCACCGGCGCTCAGGCTTGGCCGAACGGGCCATCAGCCCCTTCAGCACCTCCTGGGTCGGCCGGCCCTTGTGCACCACGTCGACCACGGCCTCCACGATCGGCATCTCCACCCCGTTGCGCCGGGCCAGGTCGAGCACCGACTCGCAGGACTTCACGCCCTCCGCGGTCTGGCTGGTGGCGGCGATCGTCTCGGCCAGCGTCATGCCGCGGCCCAGGTTGGTGCCGAAGGTGTTGTTCCGGGACAGCGGCGAGGAGCAGGTCGCCACCAGGTCGCCCATCCCGGCCAGGCCGGCGAAGGTGTGCGGGTCGGCGCCGAGCACCAGGCCCAGCCGGGTGGTCTCGGCCAGGCCCCGGGTGATCAGCGTCGCCTTGGTGTTGTCGCCCAGCCCCATGCCGTTGGCCATGCCGACCGCCAGGCCGATCACGTTCTTCACCGCGCCGCCCAGCTCGCAGCCCACCACGTCGGTGTTGGTGTACGGGCGGAAGTACGGGGTGTGGCAGGCCTTCTGGAAGCGCTTGGCGACCTCCTCGTCGGCGCACGCCACCACCGTCGCGGCGGGCTGCCGGTTGGCGATCTCGCCGGCCAGGTTCGGGCCCGACACCACCACGACCCGCTCCGGGCCGACCCCGGCGACCTCCGCGATCACCTCGCTCATCCGCTTCACGGTGCCCAGTTCGACGCCCTTCATCAGGCTGACCAGGGCGGTCTGCGGCTCGATCAGCGGCGCCCAGAGCGCGAGGTTGTCGCGCAGCGTCTGGGACGGCACCGAGAGCACCGCGAAGTCCGCGCCGGCCAGCGCCGCGGCGGCGTCGGTGGTGGCCCGGATGCCCGCGGGCAGGGTCAGTTCCGGCAGGTAGTCCCGGTTGACGTGGTCCCGGTCGATCGCGTCGACCAGTTCCTGCCGGCGGCCCCACAGGGTCACCTCGCAGCCCGCGTCGGCCAGGATCATCGCGAAGACGGTGCCCCAGGAGCCCGTCCCCATCACCGCGCAGCGGGTCACCGGCCGCCCTCCTCGGCGGCGCGCTCGCGCTTGGCCTGGGCGGCCGCGGCCCGGTCCTTGGCGGCCTTGCGCATGTCGTACCGCTCCTTCGGGGCCTGCTCGCCGCGGATGTCCTCCAGCACGGCGGTGATCGCCGCCATGATGTCGTCGGTGGCCTCCCTGAGCACCTGGGCGGTGAGCTCCTGCCCCTGGTACTTGCTCAGGTCGACCGCGGGGCCCGCCGCGACGACCACCCGGTGCCGCGGGAACAGCCGGTACTTGCCCTTGCCCTTGCCGTACGGCGGGATGATCTCGTGCGCGCCCCAGTGCGCCACCGGGATCACCGGCGCGCCCGTCATCAGCGCGACCCGGGCCGCGCCGCTCTTGCCGGTCATCGGCCACAGGTCGGGATCCCGGGTGAGGGTGCCCTCCGGGTAGAACTGCACGCACTGGCCGCCGTTCACCGCGTCGATCGCGGCCCGGAACGCCTCGGCCGCGTCGGTGGACTCCCGGAACACCGGGATCTGGCCGGTCTTGCGCAGCATGAAGCCGATGAACGGCACCGAGAACAGCGAGGACTTGGCGAGGATCCGCGGCGGACGGCCCGAGTTGTACTGCCAGTGCGCGTAGAACACCGGGTCGATCACCGAGTTGTGGTTCACCGCGGCGATGAACCCGGACTTCTCGGGCAGGTGCTCCCAGCCGCGCCAGTCCGCCTGTGCCAGGGCGTTGGTCACCGGCTTCACGAGCACCGCCGCGAAGCGGTACCAGATCCCGTAGTCGGCGTTTCCGAACCTGGCGTTAGAGCGGCGGGCCACCCCAGCTCCTCCTCATTCGTGCGGCGCCCCGTACTGCGCCGCGCTCTCTGCTCGCCGGGTCCGGCCAGCGGCTCCGGGGCGCCGACCAGTCTCACCCGCGGGCCGAGCCTGTGTCGAGCAGCCACCACCGCCACCAGCCGGCCAGGCACCCGCCCGCCGCCCCGGGGCCCCCGGAACCGCTGGCCAGGGCTCCCCGGCCGACGCCACAATGGCGCCGATGACAGAGGACACCGTACGCCCCGCCGCCGTCGGGCCGACCGCCCCGGGGCAGCCGCACGCCGACCGGGAGGCGCTGCGGCTCGGCTGGTCGGTGGTCGTCCCGGTCAAGGCGCTCGCCGGTGCGAAGAGCCGGCTGGCCGCGTTCGGCCCGCTGCGGCCCCGGCTCGCCCTGGCGTTCGCGCTGGACACCGTCGCCGCCGCGCTCGCCTGCCCCGCGGTCGGCCGCGTCCTGGTGGTCACCCGGGACGCGCGCGCCGCCGGGGCGCTGCGCGCGCTGGGGGCCGACGTGCTGGCCGACGAGCCGGAGCCCGGCGGCCTCAACCCGGCGCTCGCGCACGGCGCGGCGGCCGCCCTGCGGCGCCACCCCCGCTCCCCCGTCACCACGCTCTCCGCGGACCTGCCGGCGCTGCGGCCCGCCGAACTCGCCCGCGTCCTCGCCGCGGTGCCCGCGCGCGGCCGGGCCTTCCTCGCCGACACCCCGGGCACCGGCACCGTGCTGCTCGCCGGGGCCGGCCGCGAACCGCTCCGCCCGGCGTTCGGCCCCGGCTCCCGGGACGCCCACCTGGCCGGCGGCGCGACCGAACTGCTGCTGCCCGACGCGCCCTCCGTCCGCCGCGACGTCGACACCCCGGCGGACCTCGCCGAGGCCCGGCTGCTCGGCCTCGGCCCGGCCACCGCGGCGCTGCTCCGAAGCCCTATGCTGGCTCCCATGCAGGCCACCGCGTTCACGTACGACCCCACGACCCGCTCCGGCTCGGTCCTGCTCGACGACGGCACCCCCGTCCCCTTCGACGCCCCCGCCTTCGACGCCGGCGGCCTGCGCCTGCTGCGCCCCGGCCAGCGCGTCCGGATCCGCACCACCGGCGAGGGCCCCGACCGACGGGTGGTCTTCCTCACCCTCCAGACCTTCCCGGACCCCGAGGGAGACTGACCGGCCGTCAGGCGCTCCGCCGGTAGCGCGGGCCCGGCGGCGGGAGGGTTCCCGAGCCGTTCAGCCGCAGCGAGGCGACATCCGGGCTGTCGAGCAACCTGAGGGCGGTGGGCACCAGTTGGAACGGGCCGCGGCCGGTCGGGCGGACGCTGATCAGCCGGGTGCGGCCGAGCAGGGCGAAGCCGAGCTGCAGTTGGCCGTCCCGCTGCAGGAACGCCTCGGTGCGCTCGACCGCGCCCGGGCCGAAGAAGTAGCGGTAGGCCTCGAACTGCGTCCAGCCGAGCGGCAGGGCGTGCAGGGTCTGCCAGAGCGAGGCGAGCGCGGGGGCCAGCGCGAGGAACGAGGTCGGTTCGGTGATCTCCTCGATGCCGACGGTGTAGCCGGGCGGCGCGTTCTTCACGGCGGCTCCTGGGGTGGGTCGAATTCGGCCCAGACGGTGTGGATGCGGGCGCGGTAGCGGTGTCCGTAGCGGTCGGCGCGGGTCAGGACGTCGAGGACCGTGAGGTGGTCCCGCGGGTCCGGGTCTCCGGGGAGCTCCGCCTCCACGCGGTAACCGCCGTCGGGCAACTGGATGATCCTGGCTTCGGCTCCGGTGGCCGCGGCGAGCCTGGAGGCCAGGTCGAACACCCTCGTGCTTGGCACGCCACCGCTCTCCCCGAAGTCGGCCGATCACGCATAGTGAAGCTAAGTCATTAGATTCCACCTGATGCATTAGGTTGTCAAGCTGAATCACCCGTCCTGCCGCCAACCGGCAGGTCCCCGCCCTCCGCAGGGAGATGCCAGATGCCCTCACAGGACCCGCCGTACCTCCGCATCGCGGACCACCTGCGCCGCCGGGTGACGGCCGGGGAGTGGGCGGTCGGCGAACGGCTGCCGTCCCGGGCGCGGCTGGCCGAGAGCTACGGCGTGGGGCCGAACGTGCTGCAGCGCGCGCAGGAAGTGCTCATCGGCGAAGGGCTGTTGGAGGGCCGGACCGGCTCCGGCACGTACGTCCGGGAGCCGGTGGACCGGCTGCCGATGCTGCGCTCGCGGACGGCCGGCGCCTTCCCGGCCGCCCTGGTGCCGAACGGCGGCTGGGAGTGCGACTCGTACGGCCGCACGCCGGCCCCGGCCCACGTCGCCCGGCGGCTGCGGATCGAGCCGGGCGCACTGACGATGCACACCCGCTACGAGTTCACCGCGGACGGCCTGGTGGTCCAACTGGCCGACTCCTGGGAGCCGATGGACCTCACCGAGAACACCCCGGCCCAGCTGCCCGAGTACGGACCGCACCACGGCCGGGGCGTGACCGCCCGGATGGATTCGATCGGGATCCGGGTGGTGCGCGCGGTGGAGCGGCTGCGCCCGGCCCGGGCGACCGCGGAGCAGGCCGCGCTGCTGCCGGGCGTCAGCGCGGGCGACCCGGTGACGCTGCTGGAGCGGACGTACCTGGACGACACCGGGCGGCCGGTGGAGACCGCGGACCTGGTCATTCCGGATTCCCGCTGGGAGATCTGCTACGAGCTGCCGGTGGAAGTGCCGGAGTAGGACCGGCGGCGAATGGCGGCCGGCGGAAGCCGACCGGGCCAAAGAAGCCGTCCGGGCGGGAGCCCCCGGCCCGCGGCGGCGCCCGCCATTCACCGGCCGGCGCAATTCCCGGCCGGTTTTCCGGCCCGCCGGGAAGCCGCCGCCGGGGAACTGACGCCGCGTCGCGCCGACGCCCGTTCAGGACGGCGTCGGCGGAAGGCGGGTGCGCCCGGCGCCGGGCAGCGGAAAAGGCCGTGCCGGTCCGGGCCCGGGGCGGAACCCGGGCCGGACCGGCACGGCCGGTGCTCCCGGTGCCGGTCGGGCCGGCGCCGGGGGCGGGCGACTACTTGGCGGTGGACTTGCGCGCGGTGGTCTTCCGCGTGGCGGTCTTCTTCGCCGGAGCGGTCTTCTTGGCGGTGGCGGCGGTCTTCTTGGCGGCCGCGGCGGTGGTGGTCTTCTTGGCCGCCGTGGTGGCCTTCTTGGTCGCCGCGGCGCTGGTCTTCTTCGCCACGGCGGTCTTGGCGGTGGTGGCCTTCTTGACCGCGGTCTTCGCCGGGGCCGCCTTCTTGGCCACCGCGGTCTTGGCGGTGGTGGCCTTCTTGGCGGCGGTCTTCTTGGCGGCGGTGCCGGCCGCGGCGGCGCGCTTGGTCGCGGCGCGCTTGGCGGCCGGGGTGGCGGCCACGCCGGACTTGCCCGGGGTGAGCGAGCCCTTGGGGGCCTTCTTGACCGACGGACCCTCCTTCGGCAGCTTCTTGCTGCCGGAGACGAGGTCCTTGAAGCCCTGGCCGGGGCGG
Source organism: Kitasatospora sp. NRRL B-11411 (assembly GCF_000721345.1). Lineage (NCBI taxonomy): Bacteria > Bacillati > Actinomycetota > Actinomycetes > Kitasatosporales > Streptomycetaceae > Kitasatospora > Kitasatospora sp. NRRL B-11411. Next base: position 93,897 of record NZ_JOGH01000012.1, read on the forward strand.
AACCGCGGGACCGCGGTCTTCTTGACCTTGACCCGCTCGCCGGTCTGCGGGTTGCGGGCGAAGCGCGCCGAGCGCTCCACCTTCTCGAAGGTGCCGAAACCGGTGACCGAGACGCGGTCACCCGCCACGACGGCACGCACCATGGTGTCGAGCACTGCGTCGACGGCCTCTGCGGCAGCCTTGCGACCGCCCAGCTGCTCGGCCACCGCTTCGACAAGCTGAGCCTTGTTCACGTCTTCCCCTTCGGAAACGGGCGCCGGATGATTCCATCCGTTCTTTTCGCACGTTAGGTATGTATCTGCGGACTTTCAATTACCAAACGCGTGAATCACCCTAGTGTCGCAATGGATTTGCGCATGGCGGTGCTCACCGGGGAGGCATCCGCCCCTCGTCGAGGTCCTGCACAAAGCGACTCAACCGCCGTGCCGCCTCCGGAAGATCGCGCTTCGCGGTCTCGGTGACGATCAGCAGTTGTCGGGTGAGAGCGGTCTTTGCGTCCGTCGACACGTTCAGCGCGTGAACGCGGGCGTGGGCTTGCTTCAACCGCTCGGCCACCAGTGCGTAGAGCAGGGTGACTTCCGAGTCGGCAGCACCGTCCTGACCGTCCCCGGACGCGGGTTCGCCGTCCTGGTACGGGGGTTCGGGACTGTGGTGCATGCAACGATTGTGCCATCTGTGCGGAGTTGCGCTACACCAGGGTCTATTCCCGGCTGACGAACTCCCCTGCGAACAACGAAGACCCGCCCCGGAGGGGGGCGGGTCTTGTTGTCGGTCCGTCAGAAAGCGGTGCCTCAGGCGACCGGCTGGGTGCGCGGCTTGAAGGACGGGCGCTTCGCCTCGAACGCGGCGACATCGGCTTCGTTCTGCAGGGTGATGCTGATGTCGTCCAGGCCGTTCAGCAGCCGCCAGCGCACGTTGTCGTCCAGCTCGAACGGGGCGGCCAGGGGGGTTCCGTCGAGCCCCTCGGCCCGGACCTCGCGGGCCTCCAGGTCGACGGTGATCTCGGCGGTCGGGTCGGCCTCGGTCAACTCCCAGAGCCGCTCCACCGTCTCCTGCGGCAGGACCACCGTGAGCAGGCCGTTCTTCAGCGAGTTGCCGCGGAAGATGTCGGCGAACCGGGAGGAGATGACGGCCTGGAAGCCGTAGTTCTGCAGCGCCCAGACGGCGTGCTCGCGGGACGAGCCGGTGCCGAACTCGGGGCCGGCCACCAGGACGGACGCGCCCTGGCGCTCGGGCAGGTTCAGGACGAAGGACTCGTCCTTGCGCCAGGCCTCGAACAGGCCGTCCTCGAAGCCGGAGCGGGTGACCTTCTTCAGCCAGTGCGCCGGGATGATCTGGTCGGTGTCCACGTTGGAGCGGCGCAGCGGGACGGCGCGACCGGTGTGGGTGGTGAACTTCTCCATGGCTCAGACCTCCACAGCCACGTTGTCGGTCAGGTCGGCGGGTGCGGCCAGACGGCCCACCAGCGCGGTGGCGGCGGCCACCTGGGGGGAGACCAGGTGGGTGCGTCCGCCCTTGCCCTGGCGGCCCTCGAAGTTGCGGTTCGAGGTGGAGGCGCAGCGCTCGCCCGGGGCCAGCTGGTCCGGGTTCATGCCCAGGCACATCGAGCAGCCGGCGTGCCGCCACTCGGCGCCCGCGGCGGTGAAGACCTTGTCCAGGCCCTCCTCGACGGCCTGCAGGGCGACCCGGACCGAGCCCGGGACGACCAGCATCCGCACGCCCTCGGCGATCTGACGGCCCTCCAGGATGGCCGCGGCGGCCCGCAGGTCCTCGATCCGGCCGTTGGTGCAGGAGCCGACGAAGACGGCGTCGACCTTGACCTCGCGCAGCGGGGTGCCGGCCTCCAGGCCCATGTACTTCAGGGCGTTCTCGGCGGCGATCCGCTCCTGCGGGTCCGCGAAGTCCGCCGGGTTCGGCACGTCGGCGCCCAGCGGCGCGCCCTGGCCCGGGTTGGTGCCCCAGGTGACGAACGGGGTCAGCTCGGCGGCGTCGATGAACACCTCGGCGTCGAAGACCGCGTCCTCGTCGGTGGCCAGGGTCTCCCAGTAGGCGACCGCGGCGTCCCAGTCCTCGCCCTGCGGGGCGTGCGGGCGGCCCTGGAGGTAGTCGAAGGTGGTGCGGTCGGGGGCGATCATGCCGGCCCGGGCGCCCGCCTCGATGGACATGTTGCAGATCGTCATCCGGGCCTCCATGGAGAGGCTGCGGATCGCCGAGCCGCGGTACTCCAGGACGTAGCCCTGGCCGCCGCCGGTGCCGATCTTGGTGATCACGGCCAGGATCAGGTCCTTGGCGGTGACGCCCTCGGGCAGCTCGCCCTCGACGGTGATCGCCATGGTCTTGAACGGGGCCAGCGGCAGCGTCTGGGTGGCCAGCACGTGCTCGACCTGGCTGGTGCCGATGCCGAAGGCCAGCGCGCCGAAGGCGCCGTGGGTGGAGGTGTGCGAGTCGCCGCAGACCACGGTCATGCCGGGCTGGGTCAGGCCCAGCTGCGGGCCGACCACGTGCACCACGCCCTGCTCGACGTCGCCCAGCGAGTGGATGCGCACGCCGAACTCCTCGGCGTTCTTGCGCAGCGTCTCCAGCTGGACCCGGGAGACCGGGTCGGCGATCGGCTTGTCGATGTCCAGGGTCGGGGTGTTGTGGTCCTCGGTGGCGATCGTCAGATCGGTCCGGCGGACCGGGCGGCCGGCCAGCCGGAGGCCGTCGAACGCCTGCGGGCTGGTCACCTCGTGCAGCAGGTGCAGGTCGATGTAGAGCAGGTCGGGCTCGCCCTCGGCGCGCCGGACGACGTGGTCGTCCCAGACCTTCTCTGCGAGTGTCCGTCCCATCGGATTCCCTCCAGCCGGCCGCTCTGCCGGCCTTCTCTTGATCGTCGAGGTCTTGTCCCGTGCTGCCCTGTGAGGCTCGCTTGAGTCGCGCCCTGCACGCCGGACCGTCCAGGATGCGGACACCCTGGTGGGGTGCCGTCCTGGGTGTCTCCCGGGCTGCTGACTCCAAGAGTGGCGCTTTTCTCGGAAGATTGAACTTGCGTCTCGCTGATTGAGACTGCAGTATCGAGACATGGACAACACTAGCGGCGTCGGCGTTCTCGACAAGGCCGCTCTGGTGCTCAGCGCACTGGAGTCGGGCCCCGCCACGTTGGCGGGGCTGGTCGCCGCCACCGGTCTGGCACGGCCCACGGCCCACCGACTCGCCGTCGCACTCGAGCACCACCGCCTGGTCACCCGTGACATGCAGGGCCGTTTCATCCTCGGCCCCCGCCTCTCCGAACTCTCCGCCGCCGCCGGCGAGGACCGCCTGCTGGCCGCCGCCGGACCGGTCCTCACCCACCTGCGCGACGTGACGGGCGAGAGCGCCCAGCTCTACCGCCGCCAGGGCGAGATGCGGATCTGCGTGGCCGCCGCCGAGCGCCTGTCGGGCCTGCGCGACACCGTGCCGGTCGGCTCCACGCTGCCGATGAAGGCCGGCTCCGCCGCCCAGGTCCTGCTCGCCTGGGAGGAGCCCGAGCGCCTGCACCGCGGCCTCCAGGGCGCCCGGTTCACCGCCACCGCGCTCAGCGGCGTCCGCCGCCGCGGCTGGGCCCAGTCCATCGGCGAGCGCGAGCCCGGCGTCGCCTCCGTCTCGGCCCCCGTCCGCGGCCCCTCCAACCGGGTCGTCGCCGCCGTCTCGGTCTCCGGCCCCATCGAGCGCCTCACCCGCCACCCCGGCCGGATGCACGCCCAGGCCATCATCGAAGCCGCCAACCGCCTCACCGAGGCCCTCCGCCGCAACTGACCGCCCGCGCGGACACGACGACGATGCCCTCCCGGCCGGTGGCCGGGAGGGCATCGTCGCGCTGGAGGGCCCGGGCGGGTCGGCGCGGGCCGGGCATGCAAAAAAGCTCCGGTTTCCCGGAGCTCGTTCGTGGAGCTTTTCTTGGCTGGGGTACCAGGACTCGAACCTAGACTAAATGAACCAGAATCACTCGTGCTGCCAATTACACCATACCCCATAAGTACCCCCGACCGGATTCGAACCGGCGCTACCGCCTTGAGAGGGCGGCGTGCTAGGCCACTACACAACGGGGGCCTGAATGAGCGAGTACCCCCGACCGGATTCGAACCGGCGCTACCGCCTTGAGAGGGCGGCGTGCTAGGCCACTACACAACGGGGGCGGGACTCATTCGTTCTGCAATTGTCAAGAATTGCGTACCCCCGACCGGATTCGAACCGGCGCTACCGCCTTGAGAGGGCGGCGTGCTAGGCCACTACACAACGGGGGCTTACTGCAGTGATGTGCTGCGCTGGGGTACCAGGACTCGAACCTAGACTAACTGAACCAGAATCAGTCGTGCTGCCAATTACACCATACCCCACCAGAGTTCAACCCCTCTGCGGGGTCTTCCTCGGTGTCTTGCGCCTCCCTGCCCGGGCGGCGCAGAAAGAACATTACCCGACGCCCCGCCCCGCTCCAAAATCGATAACCGCAGGCAGCGCGCCGGACACCTGCGGGCCAGGTCAGCGACACGGTCCGCAGGTGTCCGGCGGGTGTCCGGCGGGGCGCCGGAACCGGCTCAGGAGGCCGGCAGGAGCTCCAGGGCGGAGAGCAGGCGGCGCAGCGTCTCCTCGCGGCCGAGCAGTTCCATCGACTCGAACAGCGGCGGGGAGACCCGGCGTCCGGTGACCGCGACCCGCAGCGGGGTGAAGGCGAACTTCGGCTTGATGCCGAGGCCGTCGACCAGGGCCTCGCGCAGCACGGCCTGGATCGGCTCCGGGGTGAAGTCGGGCAGCTCGGTGAGCGCCTTGACGGCGGCCTCGAGGACCGGGCGGGCGTCGGCGGTGAGGACCTTGGCGGCGTCCTCGGGGTCGACGGCGAAGTCCGCGGGGGCGACGAAGAGGAAGCCGGCCATGGTGACGATCTCGGAGAGGACCACCATCCGCTCCTGGGTGAGCGGGGCGACCGCGGCCAGCAGGGCGAGCTGCTCGGCGGTGGGCTCGGCGGGGAGCAGGTCGGCGGCCTGGAGGTAGGGGACCAGGCGGTCGACGAACTCCTCGGGGGCGAGGCGGCGGACGTGCTCGGCGTTGATGTGCTCGGCCTTCTTGAGGTCGAAGCGGGCCGGGTTGCCGTTGACGTCGTCGATGTCGAAGGCGGCGACCATCTCGTCGATGTCGAAGATGTCGCGGTCCTCGGCGAGCGACCAGCCCAGCAGGGCCAGGTAGTTGAGCAGGCCCTCGGGGAGGAAGCCGCGCTCGCGGTAGAGGTTGAGCGAGGCCTGCGGGTCGCGCTTGGAGAGCTTCTTGTTGCCCTCGCCCATCACGTACGGCAGGTGGCCGAACTGCGGGGTGGTGCCGTTGCCGACGCCGATCTCCGCCAGGGCGGCGTAGAGGGCGATCTGACGGGGCGTCGAGGAGAGCAGGTCCTCGCCGCGCAGGACGTGGGTGATCTCCATCAGGGCGTCGTCGACCGGGTTGACCAGGGTGTACAGCGGGGCGCCGTTGGCCCGGACGATGCCGTAGTCGGGGACGTCCTTCGGGTCGAAGGAGATCGGGCCGCGGACCAGGTCGTCGAAGGCGAGCGCGGTGTCGGGCATCCGGAAGCGGAGGATCGGCTGCCGGCCCTCCTGCTCGTAGACGGCGACCTGGTCGGCCGTCAGGTCGCGGCAGTGGCCGTCGTAGCCGGAGGGCCTGCCGGCCGCGCGGGCGGCCTCGCGGCGGGCGTCGAGCTCCTCGGTGGTGCAGTAGCAGGGGTAGGCGTGGCCGGCCGCGCGCAGGCGCTCGGCGACGTCGGCGTAGGTGTCCATCCGCTGCGACTGGCGGTAGGGGGCGTGCGGGCCGCCGACCTCGGGGCCCTCGTCCCAGTCGAAGCCGAGCCAGCGCATGGCGCCGAGCAGCTGCTCGTACGACTCCTCGGAGTCCCGGGCCGCGTCGGTGTCCTCGATGCGGAAGACCAGGGTGCCGCCGTTGTGCCGGGCGTAGGCCCAGTTGAACAGGGCGGTGCGGACCAGGCCGACGTGCGGGTTGCCGGTCGGGGAGGGACAGAAGCGGACCCGGACGGCGGGGTTCACCGCGGCGGAGCCGCTGTTGTCTGCGTTAGCCACGCTTGATCACCTTGTTGGAGAGGGTGCCGATGCCTTCGACGGAGACGGCGACCTCGTCGCCGATGTTCAGGGGGCCGACACCCGCGGGGGTGCCGGTGAGGATGACGTCGCCGGGGAGCAGGGTCATCGCCTCGGAGACGTGCACGATCAGCTCGGCGACCGAGCGGACCATCTGGGAGGTGCGGCCGGCCTGGCGGAGCTCGCCGTTGACGGTGCAGGTGACGGCCAGGTCGGCGGGGTCGAGGTCGGTCTCGATCCACGGGCCGAGCGGGCAGGAGGTGTCGAAGCCCTTGGCGCGGGCCCACTGGCCCTCGCGCTGCTGCACGTCGCGGGCGGTGACGTCGTTGGCGCAGGTGTAGCCGAAGACCACCTCGGGGACGCGCTCCAGCGGCACCTCGCGGCACATCCGGCCGATCACCACGGCGAGTTCGGCCTCGTACTGCACGTCCGAGGAGAACGGCGGGTAGGCGACGGACTCGGTGGGGCCGATGACGGCGGTGGAGGGCTTGAAGAACGTCAGCGGGACGGCGGGGACCTCGTTGCCCAGCTCGGCGGCGTGCGCGGCGTAGTTGCGGCCGACCGCGACGATCTTGCTGGGGAGCATCGGGGCCAGCAGCCGGACGTCCTGCAGGCGGTGGGTCTCGCCGGTCGGCTGCGGCGTCCCGAAGGGGTGGCCGGCCAGGGTGTGCACCACCAGCGAGTCGGGTTGCGCGGCGTCCCCCTCGATGATTCCGAAGGAGACCGAGCCCGCCGCGGGGCTCCCTTCGCGGACGGAGAACCTGGCGATACGCACAGCCCTGCAACCTCTCGGTTCGTCGGCCGCCCGGACGCTCCCGGACGGTGACCGGGCCCGCAGTACCGGGCCCGGCTCGTGCCACCAAGGTTATCGGCGCGGCGGCCGCTCCCGCGGCAGGCGGGGGGCGGGGACTGCGGCCGGGGTCAGCGGACGGTGCGGCGCGGGTTGGCCGTGCTGGCCGGGAGCTGGGCGGTGTACGTCCGGGCGGTGCGGGGGGCGGCGAAGCCGGGGAGCTCGGAGAAGTCCGCGACGGAGGCCAGGGTGGTGCGGCGCGGGTTGGCCGTGGAGCCGGCGCTCGGGGTGGTTCCGGTGGCCTGCTCGGTCGTCTCGGACATTTGCGTCAGCACCCTTGTTTCGCTCGAACGGACTTTTGCGCGGGCCCGCCGCTGGGCAGGCTCCGATCAACCCTGCCAGGTTAGGGAGCCCATTCCACAGCGGCCGTGACCAAAGCTACACATCGGGCTGTGAGTTTGCTCACAATTCCGGTCGCAAAGGGGGCGGAGGTGGTGATTCCGGACCAATGCCGGAATCCGCCATTAGGGATATCCCGGACATTCGGCGCACAAATCGATCTTCACCATCGTTGACCCGCTCGCGTCAAGTGTCCGAAAAGGACCGTATTCCACGTCCGTTGCACCACAGAACGTGAGACGCCGCGCGCGGAGGGTGGCCCAGGACACCGTGTCGTAACGGCCCTTGTTGGACTTCCCCCGCTGTGCTGGAATGCCACGGAAAAACTCGACACCGCCCTATCTCCGCACCGGCGGGGAAGGGCGCCCGGTCCAGAGGTTGCGACGCCAGTGCAGGGACGTTTCAAGAGGGGCAGCGGCGCCGCGGGTGACCCGGAGGCGCGGGAGCCCGTGGCCGGCCCCCACCAGGCGGCACCGGCGACGACCGGCCAAGGCGAGCGGCCCTTCGGCGCCCCCGCCGAAGCCGCCGCCGACAGCGGTGCGCCGGGCGCGAACAGCGCGCCCCAGGAACAGGGCGGCGACACGCCGGCCGACAAGAAGAGCCGCCGTGCGCGACTGCGCGGCACGCTGAACCGCCGCCGGGCCACCGGTCTGAGCCGCTTCGCCATGCGCAACTGGCGCATCCGGACCCGCCTGATCGCGCTGCTCTTCCTCCCCGTGATCGTGGCGCTGGTCTTCGGCGGCCTGCGGGTCCAGGGCTCGATGGAGAACTCCCGCGAGCTCTCCCAGATGAGCGACCTGGCCGAGCTCGCCCGGACCGCCACCGACCTCGCCGACGCCCTGCAGAACGAGCGCGACATCGCGGCCGGCCCGGTCTCCCGCGGCGGCGACGCGGACACCGACAAGGACATCCAGCAGGCGTACAGCGAGAGCACCGCGCTGTCGAAGAAGTTCAACGCGGCCGCCGACAAGTTCGACAACCTCGACCTGGCCGGCTCCAAGACCCTGCTGCTGCAGGTCCGCAAGGACCTCAACTCGCTCCCCCGGGCCCGCAAGGGCGCGTTCAAGGACGCGAACAACATCCAGGCCACGATCACCAACTACAACGTGATCATCAATGACCTGATCGGTGCCGCGCAGGACATCGCCATCACCTCGAACTCCGCCGAGCTGGTGAAGTCCACCCGCACCCTGTACCAGTTCTCGCTGGCCAAGGAGGCCAGCTCGATGCAGCGCGCGCTGATCTCCGCCGCGCTGGCCCAGAACCCGCCGAACTTCTCCGCCTCCGACGAGACCTTCGGCGTCCGGCTGCGCGCCGCCGAGGACAACGCGATGGAGAACTTCACCGCGCTGTACGGCGAGGGCCCGGCCCGGGTGCTGCGCTCCTCGATGAGCTACAACAAGGTGGTCGCCGAGGCCGACCGGTTCTCCCAGGCCGTCCTCAACCCCAACGGCATCAAGCAGACCGACGGCGTCAGCTACCAGCAGTGGTACGAGGAGTCGACCGCCAAGATCACCGCCGAGCGGACCATCGAGAAGAAGCTCCTCGAGGACCTCAACGGCAAGGCCCAGCAGCTGCAGTCCGACGCCGACACCCAGTCGGTCATCAACGCCTCGCTGGTCGCCCTGGTGCTCGTCGTCGCCATCGCCGGCGCCGCCCTGGTGGCCCGCTCGATGGTGCGCTCGCTGACCCGCCTGCAGACCTCCGCCGAGGACGTCGCCGAGCGGCGCCTGCCGGAGCTGGTCAAGATCCTCTCCGAGAGCGACCCGCACGACGTCGACGTCACCGTCGAACCGGTCGGCGTCGACTCCGCCGACGAGATCGGCCACGTGGCGCACGCCTTCGACATGGTGCACCGCGAGGCGGTCCGACTGGCCGCCGAGCAGGCGCTGCTGCGAGGCAACATCAACGCGATGTTCACCAACCTCTCGCGCCGCAGCCAGGGCCTGATCCAGCGCCAGCTGTCGCTGATCTCCGAGCTGGAGAGCCGCGAGGCGGACCCGGACCAGCTGGCCTCGCTGTTCAAGCTCGACCACCTGGCGACCCGCATGCGCCGCAACGGCGAGAACCTCCTGGTCCTCGCGGGCGAGGACCCGGGCCGCCGCTGGACCCGCCCCGTCCCGCTGGTCGACGTGCTGCGCGCCGCGGCCTCCGAGGTGGAGCAGTACGAGCGCGTCGAGCTGGCCTCGGTGCCCACCGCCGAGGTGGCCGGCCGGGTCGTCAACGACCTCGTCCACCTGCTCGCCGAGCTGCTGGAGAACGCCACCTCGTTCTCCTCCCCGCAGACCCGGGTCCGGGTCACCGGCCACGCCCTGCCGGACGGCCGGGTGCTGATCGAGATCCACGACACCGGCATCGGCCTGTCCCCCGACGACCTGGCCGACATCAACGAGCGCCTCGCCAACCCGCCGGTCGTGGACGTCTCCGTCTCCCGCCGGATGGGCCTGTTCGTGGTCGGCCGGCTGTCCCTGCGGCACGGCATCCGGATCCAGCTCCGCCCGTCCGACTCCGGCGGCACCACCGCGCTGGTCATGCTGCCGGTGGACGTCACCAACTCCGCCGAGCGGCGCGGCAACCGGCCCGGGGCCGGCCAGCCGGGCCAGGGCCCCCAGGGCGGCGGCCGGCAGCAGCGCGGCCTGGCGCCGACGCCGCGCCAGCAGGGCCGCCCCGCGGGCGACCTGCCCGGCGGGCGCACCGCGCTCGGCCAGTCCGCCCCGAACGACCCCGCGGGCCGTCCGCAGCTGGGCCAGGGCCCGGCCGGCGGCAGCCCCGACCTGTTCTCCCCCGCCGCCCCGTCCGGCGGTCCGGGTGCGCCGCGGCGCGCGCCGGGCGGTCCCGGCGGGTCCGGCGGCCAGCCGGGCGACGGCGGGTTCGGCCCGGGCGGCGCGTTCGGCACCGGCCCGGCCCAGGGCAACCGCTCCGGCGGCCTGCCGACCCGTGCGGTCGGCCAGTCGCTGCGCGAGAACCCGGCGCCGGGCGGGTCGGGCCCGGCGGCTCCGGCCGGTCCGGGCGCGGGTGCGCCCGCCGGCGGCGGGCTGCCGCCGCGCCGGGTGCCGGGCGCCTCGGGCGCCCCGGGCCTGCAGGGCGGTCCGGGCGGCGGGCTGCCGCCGCGCCGTCCGCAGCCGGGCCAGGGCGGTCCGCAGGGCCAGCCGGGCCGGCCGCCGCAGGGCGGTCCGCAGGGGCCGCGCCGTCCGCAGGCGCCGCAGGGCCCGCAGGGCGGTCCGCAGCAGGGCCAGTCGCGTCCGGGCGGCGAGCCGACCCAGCACGGGCGGCCCGAGCAGCTGCAGCGGCGTCCGCTGCCGCAGCAGCCGGCCGCGCCGATCGAGGCCGCGCCGGCCGAGCAGTCCGGTGCGTTCGCCCGGCCGCGGTTCGAGGCGTCCGACATCGACCCGCGCGACCCGCTGGGCCTCGGCCTGGTGGAGCCGGTGCTGCCGGACCCGGTGGGCCAGGGCGTCCCGCCGCTGCCGCCGCAGTCCCAGCAGCCGCCGCAGCAGCCGCAGTTCGCGGAGCGTCCGCAGCCGATGGCGCTGCCGACCGCCGGTGACCGGCCGGCCGGGCCGGGTGCCCAGGACGGTCCGGAGCAGTTCCGGTCGCGTCCGTCGTACCAGCCGCAGCGTCCGGGCACCTCGGCGCCGGGCTTCGCCCAGCAGGCGCCGGACCGGGCTCCGCAGGAGCGGGCGCCGCGGCCGCCGGCCGGGCCGGCCGAGCGGCAGCGTCCGCAGGCGCCGGGTCCGCAGTCCCAGGGCCTGCCGCAGCGTCCGGCGCCGGGTGCCGGGCCGCGTCCGGCCGGGCCGCAGGGCCAGCCGGGCCAGGGCGGCCAGCCGGGCCAGGGCCGGCCGCAGCCGCAGGGGCCGTTCGGCGGTGCTCCGGCGGGCGGTCCGGCGGTGGAACCGCAGGGCGACCCGGAGGCGCCGTGGCGTCCGTCGGCGAACGACGAGCGCTGGCGGCGGGCCGAGCAGATGCGCGAGCCGCAGACCAACGGCCTGACCACCTCGGGGCTGCCGCGCCGCACCCCGCAGGCCAACCTGGTCTCCGGCAGCGCCGAGGCCAGCCCGCTGACCGGGCCCCAGGTCTCGCGCAGCCCGGAGGAGGTGCGCGGCCGGCTGACCAACCTGCGCCGCGGCATCCAGCAGGGCCGCCAGGCGGGGACCCAGCAGCCGGGCGCCGGCGGTCCCGGGTCGCAGCAGCGGCCGGGCTTCGACTTCGGCGGAGCGTCCGAGGGCTACCGGGGAGCCCGTGGCGGGCGGTCCGACGTCGATGGCAACAGCGGCTTCGGCCCCGAGCACCAGGAGCGTTGAGTTGATCCAGATGAGCCAGGCCGCACAGAACCTGAACTGGCTGATCACCAATTTCGTGGACAACACCCCCGGGGTGTCCCACACCGTGGTGGTCTCCGCCGACGG